>JAASTM010000064.1 GCA_021767325.1 Spirochaetales bacterium | reverse complement strand
CGACAGCCCGGCTAAATGGGACCGCCGTTCCTGAAAATCGTCCTTCCGTTCCATCGGCTGCTCTCCTTACTCCTCAAGCTCTTGTAGTGCGTGTGTAACCCAATCCTTGCTGCGGCGGGTCTCTTCTGAAAGGAAACTGATATCATCCGCATCGTCGCGAATCTCACGTCCCTGCTCACGGGTGAACTCCCGGCTGCGCTTCACATAGCTGCGGCTCAGCTGTTCCAGGTCGAGGTCGACCGCTGAAATCAGTCCCGGATCCGCGGGCAGGATAATCGACTCGCCGGGCACCTCTTCTCGCGGGTCGGCCAGCCGGATATCAATGCCGTTCTGCCGGGCAAAGTCGAGCTGCGGCTGTACGTGCTTGCCGGCGCCGGTATATTCGGTCTCCTGCACCACGATCGTCTGGTCGCGGTCCATCTCTTGGGCCAGTGCGAAAGCGGCTGCCAAAGCAGTATTGCCGGCGGGCCCGCGCTCTAAGCCCTCCAGGCGCGCCAGCGCCTCGGTCATGTAGAACACCTCGCCCTGCCGCACCGTCACATAGCGGTCCATGTAGCGCAGCGGACGCCCGGCCGAACGCGGCACGTCCGAGCGGTCCGGAAAGACGGCAAAGGGTATGCCGAAGCCGGTGTGGCCGGTGGTAAAGGATTTTCGGTTGAACTGCCGGTCGCCGGCCATATTCAAGCCTTCTAAATTCACGCTGGCCCCCACAACCTTCGTACCACCACCGGGGGCGGCTCCGTCGAAGCCCTCGCTCAGTGCCACTCCGTTTTTCTGCATGCCCCGGGCGGTGCCGGTCAGGTTTCCGCCGCCGGCGTTCGTCACCACCACGGCGTCCGGATCTTGCCCGATGCGGCTGCGCATCTGATCGGCGAGCTCGGCTCCGAGCGTCTCGATACCGGCAATGCCGAAGGGGGTGTAGAGGCTGGCGTTGAAGTAGCCGGTTTCCTCCAGGAGCTGTAAAAACACGAAGAAAAGCTCCGGTCCGACCGACAGCTGCAGGACCTCGGCCCCGTACGCCTCACATTTACGGCCCTTCTCAACAATTTCCGGCTGCCCGACTCCACGAGAGTCGTAGCACTCCTGCACCACGATGCAGTCCAGGCCGCGCATGGCAGCCTGACTGGCCACCGCCGCTCCGTAGTTGCCGCTGGTAGCGGCGATTACCCCTTTGTAGCCCAGTTTCTGGGCGTGATACACCGAGACTGCCGCCCGGCGGGCTTTGAAACTGCCGGAAGGGTTGGATGCCTCATCCTTTAAAAAAATTCGAGCACCTTTGCCAGCCGGAGCATAGCGCCGGGCCAGCTTGGTGATATTTCTCAGCTCGAGCAGCGGAGTATTGCCGACTCCGGTTTCGGCCTGGATTGAACGAATCTCATCGAGCCCGTAACCGACACTGCGCATCATCTCCTCATAATCGAAGGCGACCGAGCCGGATTCGAACTCGCCGTAGTCTATCCCGACCGCCTTTCGTATTATCTCGCCCTTGCGCTGCATCAGGCGCTGATATTCTGTGTACTGAGTACTATTTCCGCCGCTCATGACTCATCCTCCCGTATCAGACTGCGCAGCTGCTGCCCGACTTGCAGCAGCTCCGGGATGGGATTTCCGAATGAATGGGTGTACCCCGGCTTTACAGCTGATAACCGGCCCTTCAAACGGCGTCCGATTTCGGTTTCGATCTCCACCTGCTCGCCCAGACGGGCCTCCTTGTTCTGCAGAAAGCCCTTGGCCCACATCTCTAAGGGAACCTCGGAGGTCTCCTGGGGCAGGCGGTCAGAGCGTTCCTCCGGCTGTAGCACCACCATGTGGATCTGCACCCAGTCGCCGGCCCGGGCGACTTTCGGTTTTGCACTTCCGATTGCACTGCTCATAGTCACTCCTCCCGGAAAAATCTGGAGATATCGTGTCCGATTGCCCGGGGCACCGGCAGATCCAGCATGGTCTTGAGTCCGCTGCCGGCCTTTATCACCAGGGGAATCATATTCACGCAGAGGGCGGCGGTTCCGATTCCGCCGGGTATTTCGGGCTTCACCTGCAGTTTTATCTCCGGGTCGCCCTCTATAGTAATGTAGTCACCTGTATTCGTCCCCTCGAGTTCGGGTTCGATCTGCTGCGGATGCACATATTCCAGTGCCCGGCGGCCATTTACTACCCCAAAGGCCCGCATATCGCAGCCGGCCACACTTCCAGGACCGATTTTAATGTATGGAGCTTTACGCTCTACACTACTTACAATCGCTTCCATGCTCTGCTCCACCGGTTTATCCAGTTTCCAGCCCAGCGCATCGCAGACCATGCCGATCGACTGCACAAAGCCCACGTGACCGGCCAATTCTCCAGTGCGGACCTTTTCGGCAAACTCTTCAGGCGATAGCCCCACTCCCTGTTCCTCCATAACCGCAGGACCGTAGGGCGAGAGGCTGTTCACCCGCTCGGCCCGTACTCCCGTCACCGAGCGGCAGACCCCCGAAAGCATCACCACCAGCAGATCCATGACGAAACCCGGGTTTATTCCCGTGCCCAGAATCGCCACGTTATGCTTGCGGGCCAGACGGTTCATCTGTGCCGACTCCTCGGGATGACTGATCCACGGATAGGCCATCTCTTCAGCCGTGGAAACCACATTCAGCCCTTTGCGGACGAGTTTTTCTATTTTTGGCAACGCCTTTTCTACGAAAGAATCGGTGGCCAGCAGGGCAATATCCGCCCCGCTCTCCTGGATAACCCGGTCGATATCATCGCCGATAGTCACATTATCTAAATAAGCCGGATAATCCTCACCCTCGGTGGTGCCAGTCTCGGCGGCATCCCGCTCTCTAAGCGCTGCAGCCACCGATTTTCCGACCCGCTCGGGTGCCATATCGCACACGCCACTGATCTCCAGACCGTTGATACCGGCACACATTCTGCCCATGGTTGATCCCATGGCCCCGAAACCCCAGATAAGAACTTTGATTGTCTCCATACAACTCTCCGTGTGTCAACTTTTCAACTACACTATAACATATCAGTGCAGCAACGCTAACCATTTTTACTCATCTAAAGAGTTGTATAAGTCCTCCAGTTCATGAATGTAGTCGGTATTCAAAGCATGCTCTTTTGCTCCTTTAAGCATGTGTCCCACATAGGTCCGATTTGACTTGAAGGGGCCCTTCGGTTCAGTCGTGTGATAACATTGGGCTTGCACCGGTTCTGCACTTTCCTTCACAACCATAACGGTTTGTCGATAATAGTAGCCTTCCGGAACGCTTTCTACTACATCGAGTTTGTTTTCGATTTCTTCACGCGGGATATCATAAAGAACTCCGTATGCCAGTTTACCCGGAGCAAACTCGGCTCCCGTAACGCCGGTCTGATAATCCTCTGACATATAATTAAACCGAACCTCAAAGTTCGGAAGGATTGCCCGTGAAAAAAAGGTAGCACTTGGGCAGTGCTTGATTAGATTCTCCATATTTAGAAACGAACCATATGTAAAATAAAGCATATAAATCTCCTATTTAGTCGGTGAGTAGATCCTCGAGAGATCCCACGTAGTTTCGCAAACCATCTTCACAGCGATATAAACCAATGGGAGGATCGACTATATCGCCCTTTTCATCAAATCTAACTGTTCCACTAATTCCCTGATATTCATCCATCGATTGTATTTCATGAAGCACTAGGCTTCTGTCAATTCTTTGCGCACGTCGCAACGCTTGTGCAAAGATTCCAACACAATCATACCCTTCCGGGGCGTATTGAATGTTTACAAGTGATCGTGGATATCGATGTGCAAATTCTGCAAAAAAATCGCGCGCAGACTCTTGAATGCGCATATCAGCGCCCGGAAAAGTCTGGTAAGGCGGAACCTCATCAAGCCCTGGGACTTCAAGGTACGGATATGATTTCAGCGCGTCCGTACCCAAAAATGGTGTTTTTACACCATTATATCGTAATTGATGGGCAATAATATGGGCCGGATTCCAATATACTGCAAAAAAGATTAGATCGGTGGAACAGCTTCGTACCGCGTTCACCATCCCATCAAAGTTTAGGTTTCGCTCGTCATCACTGAATTTATGGTATAACACAATCTCTGCTCCGGATTGCTCAGCTTGCGTAGAGAAGACATCTGCAATCGGTGCCCCCCATACTGTATTATCACTGAGAATTGCAATACGCTTTGCCTTTAGATACTCCACAGCAACCCGTGCTTGCATCTTTCCATAATACTCATCATTGGCCACCAGCCGAAAAAAGTTATCATACCCTCTTTGGGTAAGCACAGGACTGGATGCTTCAGAACTGAGCTGTGCAATTCCAGCCTTATGATAAATATCTTGACTTACATCGCACATCGGACTATTCAACGGACCGATTATTCCGACTGCATCCGGATCTTCAGTAAATTCCTTCGCGACTACACGGGCCCGCTCCGGATCTCGCTCATCATTCACCAAAACGAGTTCGAGTTCGAAAGGTAAATCACCTTTTTTATTTTCAGCTTCAATGGCCATTTCCGCTGCACAGTAACCGGTAGCATCCCGAGCATGTTCCTGTGGCCAGGGCAGCCCAAAACCTATTTTAGCGCGTCTCTTGTTGCTCTTACTCATAGTACTGCATCCTTATTACTCTTTCATATATGGAATTTTTTTCAACCAGATATCCCTCTGATGGGGATGATCGGTAAACAGCTTTTCTCGGATCTCCTCGACCCTTTTCTGAGCATCAGCATATGCCTTTTTTGGATTGAAGGTAGTAAACTGACTATCGCGCTTTACTAGTTTTCCATCAATCATGACATTATCAATGTCAGAAGAAGAGCCGTACAGCACAACACTGGTCAGAGGATCATTCGTGGGAAGTAAAAATGGATTCTCCAAGTCAATAGTAATGAGATCAGCTTTTTTTCCAACCTCAATAGACCCGATCTCTTTTTCCATGCCTATTGCTTCGGCTCCCTTACGGGTTGCCAGTTCTAACATCTCGTACAGGTAAGGACGCGAGGTTATGCGGTCCTCTCCAAACATCTGTTCCGCACTCTCCAGAAGACCGGCTCGAAAAGATTGACCCATCAGATTTTCCCGGATTAGTTGTAACATATCATGGTAAAAATCATCGGTTCCCAATGCGAGCGGAATTCCCATATCCATCCATCGCACAAAGGGACTGTGTAAGAACCGACACTGCAGAATCGGATTGCCTGCCGAACGAATCAGATCCAAGTCTCCCTCAGTAGCATACACACAGTGGGCGGCCATTAGTTTTTCATCGAGTACCCCCAAATCATGCAGATGCTGTGGGGGAGTTTTTCCATACAAAGACATTACCTGTTTGTATTCACGTGAGGACTGTGATAAGTGAGTGGAAACACGCAACCCGTTTTTGTCAGCGAACTCTTTACAACGCTTATACATCTCAGGTCTGGTCAAGTCGGCTGCTTTAGGGGCCATCAGTGTAGTTATCCGCCCATCTTCAGCACCATGCCATTTGTTATAAAGGTCTACAGCTCGCTGGAAGGCAGCCTCACCCTTTGCATCGACATATTCATACGATCCCTGACGTAGACTCTCTAGATCGACCTCATCTATATCTACCGCTAAAACTGCACGCATACCGCTATCAGCAACTGCTTCTGCAAACCCATCCGGGAAAGTGTAGATAACCACAGACGTGGTACATCCGCTATGAATGAATTCGGCGCATGAGGCCATTGCAAGAAACTGCATATCTTCCGGCTGACGATACTGTTCCATTGGCAAGTTGACTTCGTAAAATTCACCAATTTGCTCGTACAGGCCTCTAAAATACTGCTGAAGATGTGAATGCGTATTTACAAAACCCGGCATGACTACCTTGTTTTCCGCATCAATCACCTCATCAGGAGTACCCTTCACAGCTTCAGTATTCCCAACCGCAATAATTCGATCATCCCGAATGTATACATTTCCGCGCTGATACACATTGGCATCTCTATCCATAGTAGCTATAAAACCATTCTTTATTAGTATGTCTGCCATGTAAGCTCCTAATTCCTAATGCTATTATTGGTATTTATTATCGTGTCACTAAAACAAACGGCGGCTATGGGAACGTTATGTTGTTCCCATAGTCTGCGCCGTCATATGTAAATGATAGAAATTATCTGACAGTCTCTTCCATCGGCTTGTGTATATTGAACAGCCGAGTAACCAATATAAAAATACCGTACAGAATCACAATGCCTATCAGCAGAGTGGCTGGACTCTTAGTTATTCCTGCAATGATGAATGACACGATAGCCGCCGAAGCTACAAATAAGGCATACGGTAGCTGTGTTCGCACATGTGCAACCAGATTACAGCTAGAACCAGTGCCTGACAAAATGGTGGTATCAGATATCGGGGAACAGTGATCTCCGAACAGACCTCCGGATAGAACCGCTGCTATTGTAACCGCTAGTAATGAGCTGTCTAGTTCAAGTGCAAGTGGTATTGCCAGCGGCATCATTATACTGAAGGTACCCCATGAGGAGCCAGTTGAAAAAGAGATCAGCGCGGCTGAGATGAAAATAATAAGAGGTATTGCCCAAGTTGCTAAATTACCCTGTGCTACAGAAACCAGGAAGTCAGGGGCGCCCAGAGCTTTACTTACACCACCCAAAACCCAAGCTGTAATGAGAATAAAGATGATATTTGATGATCCCTTGAGTCCGTCAAAAAATGCCGTTGCACTTTCACCAATATTTTTGATCTTGTTGATTCTCATCATTATTATGCTAGCCGCACTTCCATACAACACTGCGATAATCAGATTGAGTTCGATATTCGAAGCTGATCCTTCGGCAAACGGGAACCCGGCTGGCTGTAGTAATACCAATGAGCCAATAAAAACTACAAGAGGTATAACCATTACCCAGATATTAGATTTTTCGATTACACTCTGATCTACTTCTTCAACCTCAACCTCATCCAGATCCTCAGCATGGATTATACCCTGTTGAGCCCGCTTTTCCGCCCGGGCCATCGGTTTTAAATCCATACCAACCAGAATAATAAATGGTACAAACAACACCGACAGAATCGCATAGAAGTTGAACGGAATGGTTTCCAGAAGCAATGGGAACATTTCCTGATTAGGCAGCTCATTCGACATAAGCCCCATGATGTAAGCCCCCCATCCCAAGAAAGGTATTAGAATCGAAACCGGTGAAGCAGTAGTATCAGCAATCCAGGCTAGTTTCTCCCGTGATATCCGCAGTTTGTCATAGAGTGGTCTAAAAATCGGTCCCACTACCAAAGGAGACCCTACATCACTCCAGAAAACCGCAAAACCACCGAGCCAACTGACCAGCATAGTGGCTCGTTTTGATTTAACTTTTTTAGTGATTCCGTCCGCAAAGGAAAATGTTCCACCAGAAACTTCCAAAAGCTTTACAAAACCGCTGATGGCCACCAGCAGCAATAGTATTTTCGCGTTCCAGGAATCGCCAATAGTGGGAATGATAAACTCATCAACCAGCTTGATGAGGGTTAAAAACGGGTTGAAGTTGTTTATGATCAATAACCCGAGAAAGGAACCGACAAGCAAGGCTGTTAACAGCCGCTTGAATTTCATTGCAATAAAGATTGTTACCACAATGGGTATAAGCGATGCTATACCATAACTCTCCATGTTCTACCCCTTTTCTAAGTTTTCTAGTTACTTTTTTAACAGTTTTTGTAATGCTCTTTAATGATTAACAGCTTTTATACTTACACCTCCTTTGGCGACCTAAATTTTTCTCCTTGGGCTCAGTAAACAACAGGAGGATAGCCCAAATCAATTTACCACTTTAGTAGTAAATTAAGTAAGAGTATTCTAAAACCGTATTAGATAACTGTCAAATAAAAAAATCATTTTTTGGTGTAGCGTTCTACATTATGAAACAAATTGCACAAAGGTTATCTGAGGTATTCATTAGTCATACACCTATAGATGGTGGCGGGTGAGTAGATAATTTCTTTGCACTTTATGAAAAACTATTTCTTATCTTGAAATTTTTCTCGTAATCGATAGAGATTCTGACCAAACAATTTTTCGATCTCACTACCAAGATGATTTTGTATCTCCGCCAAGTAAAAATCATGTTTGATATAACTTTCGATGGTTAACACCAACCCACGATTTTGTGTCCACATGACCCGGCATGGGGAAGAATTGCCCATAACCCCGGTAATGCACCATGATGAATCGACTGTGCAGTCCAGAGTCCGACCAAGGTAATCATAGCGCGGCATATTTTCTGTACTGTGATTATAAACCACTCCAAACTCAGGACGAATTGACCCATACATAAGAATATAAATATGGACTCCGCGATTAAATGCGTTCTTCAACGGTACTTCCAACTCCGGGTATTCCTGATCCCACAATCCTATGAATACCCTCTCTTCAGACTGGTCAATTATGTATATGGTTTTCTGAAGAACTTCTTCTCGGTTAGTAATATTCCAAACAGGATCAAAATCGGATTGAAATTCGTATTTTCTAAGCCTTTCCTGTAGATCGGATGCGTAGTGTTGGTATTCATGTTTTAGCTTTTCGATAACCTTTTCAGGCGAAAGCGGACTGAACATCTCCGGTTTGGTTCCGGTTGAAGCAACCATCTCCCGTCGCATTAGCCGCCGGGTTACATCGTACACCCTCGAATGGGGCACTCCCGAGTTTTGAGAGATGGTATATGCACTGGCCGGATGCGATGAGAGCAGGGATAAATAGACTTTAGCCTCGTACTCCGTAATGCCGAGACCTTTGAACAGAGAGATCATCTCTTCGGTGCTGTATGCCATATTCTCAGCAGTATACT
>JAASTM010000063.1 GCA_021767325.1 Spirochaetales bacterium | reverse complement strand
TATGAATAAAAAGAAAACCGTCATTATAACAGAGACTGAAACCATCCCCGCCGCGAATGCCTATACACTCGACTTACGCCGCACGGAAGTCAGTGATTGTATTGGCTGCTGGACCTGCTGGTGGAAGACGCCCGGCAGGTGCGTGTTCAAGGACCTGGATGAGTTCTACCATCATTACATCACTGCCGACCGAGCGATCTTCTTTTCTCAGGTGACCAGAGGCTTTGTCAGCGGCCGGCTCAAAACCCTCTTCGATAGGATGATACCGCTGTATCTGCCGTACACCGAATACTCGACCGGCGAATCGATGCACGTGCCGCGGTACGAACGGTATCCCGATATCGAATTCTACTACGAGGGCAGCTTCGATACTCCTGCGGGCAGGCAGATTTTTGCAGATTACATACAGCGGGTGTTCTACCAGTTTCACTCAGCCAACACTAGTGTGAAACCGATTGAAGAATATACAGCCGAAGGGGGAGGAAACAGTTGAAGACCATCATTCTAAACGGGTCGCCGAAAGGCAATTCAAAGCAGAGTAACTCCCGAATTTTTGCAGAACAATTCGTAAGCCGGATGCAGGCTCCCTGTGAAATAAAGTGCATTGCCGGAAGCGAACCCACACAGCTGGCCCGCTACGCGGCCGGCTTCGATGCCATCATTATCATTCTGCCCCTCTATATCCATGCGATGCCGGGCATTGTCATGAAGTTCATCGAGGAGATGCAACCCGCCCCATCAGCCCCGGCAAATCCTTCAGAGGCAAAATACTTAGGCTTTATTGTACAGGCCGGGTTTATGGAAACCGCCCAGCACAAATATGTCGAACCCTATTTCCGCCAACTAGCCGCGCAGCTCAACTACAATTATCTGGGTACCGTTTCAAAGGGAGAGGCTGCCGGCATTTACATGTATCCCAAAATGTTCAAGAAAGTCTTGAGACTGGTCTCAGAATTAGGCACTGCGTATGAGGAAACTCACAGCTTCGACGATGAGATCGTCCGCAAATTGTCCAAACCCTATGAGCTTTCGGCCTTTCAACTGCGGCTGCTGAACATCGTTGATAAAGTGGGACTCAGCAATATCGGCTGGCACAAGGTGCTAAAACAAAACCATGCCTTTGAACAGAGGTTAGACCGGCCGTTTTTGTGACATTTCTTTTACTTGCATTCCGACTTCCCCCGCCTTATCTTTGAGGTAGGGGTAAAACATGACTGTTTTCATAATCAAAAGACAGATGCGGCCTATACTGCTGCTGAGTGTATTCTTTTTTATACTCGGTATCGCTGCGGTTCCGGCGGCCGGCTCGGCGGAAGGAAGATCTAACGAAGGCGAGTTCAGCGGAACCCAAAGCCCGCCGGAGGAGTTCCAGAACCCCCTTCCCATCCCGCCGCTGCTCGAGGGAGCCGTAGAGGATGGAATTACAAGGTTCGAACTGCAGGTGCAGTCCGGCCGCCGGGAGTTCTACCCCGATGCCGCTACCCCCACGATTGGCTACAACGGCAGCTACCTGGGTCCCACAATCCGGGTCAGGCGCGGCGACTCGGTACGCATAGATGTGAAAAACAACCTTGCTGAGGACACTACGGTTCACTGGCACGGTGCCCATGTACCGGCGGTAATGGACGGCGGGCCGCACCAGCAGGTAGCCGCCGGATCAACCTGGACCGCCGAGTTCCCGATCCAACAGCAGGCCGCCACCCTCTGGTACCACCCCCACCTCATTCCCACTACCGCCGAACAGGTCTACCGCGGGCTGGCCGGTATGTTCATCATTGAGGATAAAAACTCCGACTCTCTGCCGATACCGCAGGAGTACGGACAGAACGATATACCGCTCATTCTGCAGGAGCGGCGCTTTGGGAGGGACGGCCGATTCACCTACCGACCATCGCAGCCGGATATCATGCACGGATTTGCCGGTAACGCTCTTCTGGCCAACGGAGCCCGAAAACCCTATCTCGAGGTGGGCCGCGAGGTCATCCGCCTGCGGCTGCTGAACGGCAGCAACTCATCAGTCCTGAGAATTCGGCTGGACGAACAACAGCCCTTCCTGCAGATCGCCTCGGACGGCGGATTTCTGGAAAATCCGGTAGAAATGACTGCGGTGGTACTCTCGCCGGGAGAGCGGGCGGAACTGCTGGTCGACCTTACCCGCTTTGATGACGGCGAGTCCCTAAGCCTGACAGCCGAGACCAATGCCGGTACCGCCTATCAGGCTCTGCAGTTCATCGTACGTGAGTCGGTGGTCCAGGGACGCAGCTCCGCTCCGGTTCGCTCCTACCCCGACACATCGCTGCGTCTCAACAGCATCGATCCGATCCCCGCTACCGAGGCCGAACGAACCCGGCAATTCGTCATGTCGACCATGGGCCCCGGCGGACGGCTGACCATCAATGGGAAAACTATGAACATGAACCGCATCGACGAGCGAGTCCCTCTGGGAGCCACCGAGATTTGGCAGATCGAACACGGACGGGGGATGATGGGCCGCATGATGAACGTGCCGCACTCCTTCCACGTGCACGACGGACAGTTTCAAATTCTCAGCATAAACGGCCAGCCGCCCCCGGCCAACGAGGCCGGTTGGAAGGACACGGTACTGCTCTGGCCGGGCGATGTGGTCCGCATCATCAAGCGCTTCGAAGACTACACCGGCATCTACATGTATCACTGCCACCTGCTGGAACACGAGGATGCCGGCATGATGGGCCAGTTCGAGGTACTACAGGACGATTAGAGCTGAGTGCTGAGCATCTGCAGCCGCACTCACCTGCAGCTCTCGCTCAGCCGCCGGTCTCCAGCGCTGTCAGCTGTTTCTCTAAACTGCTGCGCAGCGGCAGAACCAGCAGAGTCGATAACACTATCGTGTACAGAATCGTCAGCAGTACCAAAGCAGCGCCGAATCCCACCCGGCTTGTATCACTCAGGTTAGCCAGTATGGTTATGGTGCCCACCATACCGCCAATAAAGCCGGCACTCAGCAGATAACTCCGCATGGCGTTGAAAAACACCACCGCCCGTTTGATTTCAGCAGCTCTGGGTCCACTGCTGCCGCTCTCATGGAAATCGGGCAGTCTGAAAGCCAGCCGGAAACAGGCGCCCATCTCAGCAAACGAAAAACTCGCCCTCAACAGTACAAGCGGCATCAACACCACTACCATAAAAGCCGGCAGATTCACGAACAAAGCGCCCGAGGCTCCGGAAAATACGACCATCGAGGCTATCACCGCCAGCGCAAATAGCAACGAAATTATGAAACTCCTCACTCTCATCACTTACTCCTCCCCAAAATAGTTTTTCAAAGAGTTCACGAAGGTCTGAGCTTGTGCCCGCAGCGCCGCGGGCTGCTGCAGGTACTGCCGGTACGCATCGCCCGTCCTTACTGCCAGCGAGGGCGGCGGAAGTTTTACCACATGCGGCAGCAGCACGATCGCCGCCAGAGCTGCAGCCCACAGCAGATCTGCCCCAAGCGCTCCGACCTTGCCGGCAGTATCTGTTCGCCCAGGGCGGTTTATAGCCCCCAGCTCGTCTGTAGGCAGTTCCCGGACCTTAACTCGGCGGACCTCTTCTCTATAAAACTCTTTGAGCATTCTGTCTTCTCTACGCATAGCCCGCCTCCTTCAGTTCTCCCCGCAATCCTGTTCTAATCCGATGAATACGGTATTTCACTGTACCGGTCGGCATCTCCAGAATACGGGCAATCTCCCGCAGTTTTAGGTTCTCACTGAAGCGCAGAAAAGCTATGTGCCGGTCAGTAGTTTCGAGTCCGGCCAGGTACTCATCGATCAGCGTTTCCAGCTCTTTCCGCTCAGCCACAAGCTCCGGCCCAGTCTCCCGGCCCGGCTCATTTTCTAACAAGACCCCGTCTTGTACCGCGGAGGCCTTTCGCACCGCATCGATACAGTGGTTACGGGCAATTCTATACACCCAGGTCGCCATCGAATAGTTCCGGTCGTACATATCCATGTGGGTAAATACCTTGAGCAGCACTTCCTGTGCCATATCCTCGGGTTGCAGTACCCCGCTGTGGCGCACACCCTGAAAATTGCTGCAGAACACCACCAGCGGAGCATAAAACCGTTGCCAAATTTGCTCAAACTCCACTCTTCGCCTCTACTAGTAGTATACGACCGAAATGCCGAAGGGTTGGCAAAAAATCGTGTGAGTTTTAATCTGACAAAGCGATCAGAATACAGGGAGCATAATCGATGCAGACACCAGATTATTCAAAACTCTTCTACCTATTTGAAGGCGTAACCGGCGAGCTGCTGCCGGATGAGATGTACAATACGGTCCGCGGCTTCATCGCAACCGAAAATCTGTACTTGTCAGCCACCAGGGAGATCTCCACTAAATTGGAGAACCTGAACGACGAGTTCCGCTATACCCACGACCGGAATCCGATCCACCAGATCAAAACCCGGGTCAAGTCACCGGCCAGCATCATGAGTAAGCTGAAGAAAAAGGGCTGCGAGCTGAGTGTGGAATCGGCCCGGGAGAAT
Source organism: Spirochaetales bacterium (assembly GCA_021767325.1). The sequence continues at coordinate 4,334 of JAASTM010000063.1, read as the reverse complement.
CTGACCGATATCGCCGGCGTGCGGGTCATTTGCTCGTACATCGACGACACCTATCTGATCAAGGACCTGCTGCTGGCACAGGACGATATAAAACTGATCCGCATCAGCGACTATATCCGGGAGCCTAAACCCAACGGATACCGCAGCCTGCATCTCATCGTCACCGTACCGGTGTTCATGACCGCCAGTGTCGAGGAGGTTCATGTCGAGGTGCAGATCCGCACTATTGCCATGGACTTCTGGGCTTCGCTGGAGCACGAGCTGGCCTACAAACTGGACAAGGTCCAGCAGGAATCGGTTTCATCAGAGCTGAAATCCTGCGCCGTCGAAATAGCAGACCTGGATGGCCGGATGCAGCGCTTGCACAACGTCTCGAAAGCCGAGCAGGACCAACCCGGCTACCTGCAGGAGCGCAGCCGGGAGCAGTAAAGCAATACTGGAGAAACCTGCGAAAAAGCTGAAAAACTGGTATACTGAAAGTATGGATGAGAAAGCGTTGTTCGAGGCACATCGTGATATCTTACTTGATTTCGCTAAAAAGTATATCTGGTGGGAAAGTCCGGAAGCGGTTATGCAGCGCCCATATCGAATTCTTGCCTCGGCCATGAACATCGGCAGTCTCGAAGACTATCAGCGTATCCGGCAAGAATTTGACCCAAAAGTGCTCTCCGATCTCCTGAAAAATGCCGAACCGGGGTGGTTTTCAGAACGGTCGTGGTCTTTCTGGCACCGGGTACTCGACCTTGTCGATGTAAACGAAACTGTACCACCACCCCCTGAGAGGATTATTTCATGAAGGCTCTTTTCTCTCACCACTACAACATCCTCCCAGAAGCACAAAGAAAGGTTTGGCCAGAACTCGCACATTTCAAGAAGCACTTTGTTCTCTATGGAGGAACCGCACTCGCTCTACGCTTAGGGCACAGGCAGTCTGTTGATTTCGATTTTTTCTCCAGGAAGACGCTTGAACACAGATGGATAGCCGATAATCTTCCTAATATAGAAAAAGCATCGATCCTCCAATCCCAACCGAATACCTATACAGTTTTACTTCCCGTGAACGCAGAATACGTGAAGCTTAGTTTTTTTGGAGGAATAAATTTTGGTCGTATCGGTGAACCCCAGCTTACAGACGACCATACTCTGCTGGTAGCATCACTCCAAGACTTGATGGCTACAAAGGTTAAAATATTGATGCAGCGTATAGAAAAAAAGGATTACATCGACATTGCCACATTGATTTCCCATGGTATTTCTCTCGCAGAAGGGCTGGCTGGAGCATCTACACTATTCGGAAGTGTATTTTCTCCGTCAGAGTGCCTTCGTGCACTCCAATACTTTGATGAGCCATCGCTCAAAAATCTGGAAGAATCAGTTAAAGAAATACTCACGGGAGCAGTGGAAAGAGTCCTAGAAATGAAATCACTTCCGGAAATAAAGATTAAATCTCCTTCTCTCCAATAAAGCCGGTCAGCAGATCTCATCCATCATCCAGACCGAGCACCAAGCTTCCATAGGCCGGCAGGCTGAGCTCCAGTGCCCCGTCTTTCACCGGGAAAAATGTACCCGGCCGGAACATATCCTCTGCAGCTTCACTCTGCGATACAACTGGTATCCTAATTGTTGTCTGCTCGTCTAAAGAGTTGACAACCACTACAACCCGGCCTTCCTCCGTAGCTCGTTCAAAGGCAATTATGTGATGATCCAGATACAGGCGCCGATATCCGCCTGCCCGCAGGGCTGTCGCGCGGCGGCGCACCTTCGCCAGCTCTGCAATAAAGGCACTCAGTTCAGCCGCCGACTCCGCCGTTTCCCGACGCCGCAGCACCTCCCGCCAGGTCGGCCTTAGCTCCGCATCGGAGTGATCGCCCCTACGTCCCTCGATTGCAAACTCACTTCCGTAATACACCGAAGGAATCCCCGGAATAGTAAACAGCAGCGCGTACAGCGGAAACAGATGCCGCAGATCCTTCAGCTGCGATGCCACCCGGTCTACATCGTGATTATCCGCAAAGTTGTAGAGCACAGGCCCGCCCGGGCTACCGGCAGCCCTGCCCATCCTGTCGAAGTTCCGCTCCAGCGAGTGGGCCAGCTCGAAGTAGTTCGCCTCGTTGTGCGCCGACCACAGTGCCTTGTAGGTTTCGTAGTTGGTTACGCTGTGCAGACCGGCCTCAGCGGCAAAGCGCCGGTACTCGCCGTGGATTACCTCCCCCAGTAAGAAGAAGTCATCCTTCCGACCCGCGCGTGGCCCCGCCTGCCCGGACCGCTGTACGGTGAACTCCCGCAGCTCCCGCATAAAATCCGCCGGCAGCGCATACGCTACATCCAGCCGCAGGCCGTCGATCTGAAAGTCGTCGATCATCTGGCCTACCGCCCCGAACAGGTGGTCCCGCACCTCCGGTTTGTCCAGATTCAGCTCGGGCAGTTCCTCGTGCCCCTCCCAGGCCCGGTAGGTAAAGCCGTCGCCGAAGCGGTTGTCCGCCGAAAAATCAACATCCTTGAACCACTGGCGAAAGGGCGATTCCTCCCGCCGTTGCCGAAGATCATAGAAGGCAAAGTGATCACGGCCGGTGTGATTAAACACCCCGTCCAGCACCACCCGCAGCCCCTGTTCGTGCAGACTTCGAACCACCCTGCGGAGGGTATCGTTGTCCCCCAGCCGCCGGTCTACATGATAGTGATCTACAGTATCGTAGCCGTGCGAAGTGGACTCGAAAAGCGGCCCCAAATACACCGCAGTGCAGCCCAGCGCGCGGATATGCCCGGCCGCCTCGGCAACCGCCTCCAGCCGCGGCACCGCCGGCGATGAAAAGTCGTTCCTCTCCGGTGCCCCGCAAAACCCGAGCGTGTATATGTGATAAAAAATACTATCCCGCCACCATTCCCGGCGGTTCGCTACTGTGATCATGGTGTTCCTCCTCAGGAGTAAATCCCGTGGCTAAACTGGTGCACCACCCGGTAGGGCAGGTCCTCGACCGCCTCGATCTTCCCGTCCAGAATCAGCCGCACGTAGGTCAAAGCCGTGCCGGTGAACGACAGCCCGTAGGCCTCCTCGCGCCCGCGCATATTCCCGTGGTCTTCGGCGGCATACCGGAACATGTACACGAAATTGTCCGTCACCTCGTCTAAAAACGCCTCGGCCCGCCCGGCGGCCTCGCTCTCGGCCGGAGCATTGCGCAGATACAAAAACAGCCGCATAAACACCGGCGACTGCACCGCATACCGGAAAAAGACCCGCGCACTCTCCTCCAGACACCAGGTCAAATCTCCCCGATAGGTCGACGGCTCGCGTAGATCCTCCAACAGCGGCCCGGCATAGCGCTCGAGCAGCGCCTCCAGCACCCCGCGCTTGCTACCGAAATAGTAGTACAGCGTCGGCTTGGTCACCCCACCGGCCTCGCACAGCGCCTGCACCCCCACCGCGTCATAGCCACGGGCCGCCCACAAACCGAGGGCGCGTTCCAGAATCACACTACGTGTCTCCATGTCTGCACTATATACCGATCGGTATATAAATTCAAGGGGGCGCGTCCCTCGCGCAATTACGAAAACCATAGTAAAATACCCAAACGCACATGAAACAGACTCTTATGGACAACTTAACACCAATCTATCTGCAGCGGGTCTCGCGCCGTCTTATCGATATGTACCGTTCAAAACAGGAACGGCAGATACGCGAGCTCTACTACTATCTCTTTCCGCAACCTCCGGAGAACGGGGAGTCTAAGGAGAACCCGCCGAATCTGAAAAAGCAGTTCCTCGCTCTCATCAAACTCTTTCACCCGGACACCTACAGCCTCCACCACAAACAAATCCTACAAAGCGCCCAGCCCGGCAGCAAAGCACAGCTCGAGTTCTACCAACGCTTCATAGAGGTCGAATCGAGAATCCAGCTGAAACGGCACCGCAGCCGGCAGATAGTTCGGGAAGCTTTTTCCGAAGAAGAGGTGTATGCATTCGAGGAAGATGCCAACCTGGAAGATTATGCCGAGTCGGACATTCTCGCAGAAGATCTATCACCGCAGAGCATCTATTCGATCATCCGCAGCCTTTTTCTGGGAAACAACCTTACCGCTGAATTGAGCCCCATCGACCTGGAACAGATCGATGGCGAGCTGGTATTGAGTAACCACGACATCGAGGACCTGGACGGAATCCAGCACTGCACCCATCTCAGCGCCCTCGATCTCTCCGGCAATCAGATCGACAACATCTATGAGCTGCGCTTTCTCGAAGACCTGGAAGAGTTGGATCTTTCCGGCAACCACATCCACAGTATCGATGAGCTCGCCGAACTCCACAGCTTAAAAGTACTGTATCTCGATGAAAACAGC
>JAASTM010000062.1 GCA_021767325.1 Spirochaetales bacterium | reverse complement strand
GCCAGCGTTTGCATCAACTGGATTTCTTCTGGGCCCGGCGCCCGGCGCGGGTCGAGCACATATAAAATGACATCCGCCTCCTCCAGAGTCGAGTGGGCCAGCTGCTTGAGGTAGCGGTTGAACTTCTGCTGCGAGTTGTGATACCCGGGGGTGTCCAGAAAAACCAGCTGCCCCCGCTCCTCCGAGAGAATTCCGCGCACCGTGTTGCGGGTGGTCTGCGGCGACGGTGCGGTTATGGAGACCTTCTGCCCGCATATAGTATTCAGCAGGGTTGATTTACCCGAAGAGGGGCGGCCGACGACGGCGATGAGTCCTGATTTCATAGCCCTATTGTAGTGTGAAATCGGAAAAACGGCAATTCGGCGGAACATAAAATCGGCCCCGGCACACTTTTCTTCTTTCCGGATTGTTAGTATACTTTGTAACACGCACATTTAGAAAATCTTTGAGGTACATATGATACAAAGCGAATACAAATTGCAGGAAGAAGAGAAGAACGAGGAAAAAAAGCCGGGGCAGGAACTGCTGGTCGAACGGATGATGGAGGCCCGCACCATACTTCTTTCCGGAGAAATCAATAAAGAGCTGGCCGAGCGGGTTATCCGACAGCTCATTCTGCTCGAGTCGAAGAGCGACGAGCCCATCAAGGTGTTTATCGACTCCCCCGGAGGAGACGCCGATGCCGGCTTCGCCATTTACGATATGATGCGCTTTATCAAGCCCGAAGTGTACATCGTAGGAATGGGGCTCGTGGCCAGCGCGGCGGCCATCATCCTGCTGGCTGCACCCAAGGATCGTAGAATTGCGCTGCCCAACTCCCATTACCTGATTCACCAGCCCCTCAGCGGCATCCGCGGGGTGGCCACCGAGATTGAGATCCACGCCAAGGAACTCGAAAAGCTGCGGGCGAAAATCAACAAGCTCATCAGCGACGAGACCGGCCGGGCGGTAGAAAAGGTGGAAAAAGAGACCGACCGGGATTACTGGCTCAACGCCGAAGAGGCGTTGGAATACGGACTGGTTTCACGCATTGTGAAGACCCGAGCGGAACTCGGAGTATAGACTCGGAGTATAAAAATTGAAGCAGACGGGCGGCCTGCCACTCTATATATGGTAGGAGGCTCGTATGAAAAGCATTGATCGAGGCCCCATACGGGGCCTTTTATATTGTCTGGGTTCCTTCCTGTGGCCGACTCTGGCAGCGGCGGCCGGGCTGCAGCTGATGTGTTCCTGCAGCGGCTGTTCCTTAGATGTGTTTTCCGCGCCTGCGCCCCGTGAAATATCGATACTCAGCTACAATGTGCAGAATCTCTTTGATGATGTCCACGACGGCAGCGAATATTACGACTACGACCCGTATGGAGACGAGTGGAGCTCCGAGTTGTTTCATCTCAAGCTGCTGCAGCTCTCGGATGTACTGACCCGGTACCCCGAAGGCGGTGTCGATATCGTGTTGCTGCAGGAGATAGAAAACCAAAATGCCCTGCAGACACTGGTCAGCTACTACCTGAAGGGCTGCGGCTATCACTACAGCTGCGTAACCGGGGGACACGAATCGGCGGTGAATACTGCGGTGCTCAGTCGGTACCCCATAGAAGATCTGCGGGCACACTCGGTGAGCCTCGGCGGGAATATTGCCGGGCGGCCTATTCTGGAATGCAGTATAAGTGTCGGCGGTCACGTGTTGCGGTTGTTCAACTGCCACTGGAAATCCAAATCGGGCGGTGCGGTCGAAACTGAAGCACTGCGCCGTGCCGCCGCTGCCGTACTCTCCGGGCGTCTGCGTGAGATTACGCAGCAGCATCCCGCGGCAGCAATAATCATTGCCGGTGATCTGAACGAGAGCATCGACGAGTGGCAGCGCATCGAAGAGGCTTATCTGACGGCCCTGCTTCCTCAAGATGCATACAGAAGCCTGGCCCCGGAAGAAAAGCGCCGCAGTATCGGGGTTACCGGAGAGTCGGCGACTGCGCAGCTGGGCGATGAGCTGGTCATACTGGTCTCTCCCTGGCTGGGTGCCTTCCGATCTGACTGCGGGCAGGTGGCCGGCAGTTATGCCTATAGAGACGAGTGGGAGACTATCGACCACTTTTTGCTGGCCCCGTCGCTGTATGACAACCGGGGTTTAGAGTTCGAGGCCTTTCGTGTCATCTGCAGCGAAGCGCTGTTGAATGATGAGGGATACCCGCTGCGCTGGATATCGGATTTGGGCACCGGTTACTCCGATCATCTTCCCATTCTGCTGCAGTGCCGCCTGGAACCGTAGCAGCTCCGGCCGCAGGGGCTTAGTCATGCCGACGGTCCTCTATCCGCTTCACCAAATTGTCGATTCTGCGGTAACGGCTGAGCAGGGAATCGAACATCCGGGTAAAGTTCTTCAGATGGGTGGCGGCGGTGGCCAGCTCCTTGTCGAAGCTTGCCATCTCCTGCTGCACCTCTGTCAGCCGGGAGATTATCTCTTCGGCCTGCTTGGGAAAGTTGAAGCCCCGCAGCCCGTACGCCACTGTCTGCAGATACAGGAACAGGTTGGTCGGCCCTGCCGGGACCACTTTTTCGGCTAACACGGCGGCTGAGAGTTCGCTGTCTTCCACAAAGCAGTTGTAATAGAGGGTTTCCGAGGGCACGTACATCAGGGCAAACTGCAGGGTGCCCTGGTCGGGGCGAATGTACTTCTCTGAAATGCTGCGGGCGTGTTGAATAAAGGTGCGTTTTACCTGGGCGGGAATTTTTTGGCCGGAGGGTACCGGCTGCTCATCCGATCCGCCGAACACCTCGCGGACGCTCTGAAAGGGGAATTTGGCATCCACCGCCACCATGTAGCTTCCCAGAAAGATGACCGCATCGGCGCGGGTTCCGTCCTTGAAACCGTACTGCAGAGCAAAGGCGTCCGGCGGCAGCCAGTTGTGCAGCAGCTCGTTCAGCAGTTTTTCGCCCACATCCCCGCGGGTGCGCGGCAAGACGAACATCGAACGCAGTTCTTCGAGATTTCCGGAAATTTTTTCCAGTTCGTTGAGCCGTCCCTGCAGCTCTCCGAGGGACCAGTCGCTTTTCGGCCGGGTTCTACTCTTCCATAGGATTAGCACCACTACCAGCGCGCCAAATAACACCAGGCTCAAAGACCATGATATGAGCAGCGGCATACTCGGCATACTCATATGCGGTCCTATTCACCGGCTTCGTCGGATTCGCCAGTGTCTGCGGTCTCTTCCTCTTCGGCCTCTTGACTGTTGACCTGATAAAACAGGTGTTCAAGCTCTAAAGCGATGTTCACATTGTGGATGGTTGTGCTGCCGGGGCAATCGGTGCGGGTACACTTCAGCTCGACGGGAGCGAAGTTCAACACTCCGCGGATTCCGGCCTCGATCAGGCGGTCCAGCACCTTGGATGCCTCGGTATCGGGGACGGCTATGACACCGACTTTGATATCGTGTTCCTCCACATACTCCTCGAGTTTGTCCATCCCGTAGATGGGAACACCACTGGTGTTGTGGACGTTTTCCGGGTGTGAGTCGAAACCTGCAACGATCTCTATTCCGTCGGTGTTGAAGCCGCTGTATTCCATCAGGGCGGTTCCGATCCGTCCGCAGCCAACAACGATCACATGCTGCGGCCGGTCCCGGCCGAGAATCTTGTCTAACTTTTCGATCAGGGTGTCGATATTGTAGCCGCCGCGCTTGTTGCCCGGCAGGTTAAGAGTGGAAAAATCTTTACGGACAAGGGCCGGGGTTACTCCGATTGCGTCACCGAGGTTGTTCGAGAATACCCGCTCAAAACCCAGTGCCTTCAATTTGTAGAGTAAACGCTTGTACTTGGTCAGCCGTAGAATGAAGTCTTTGTTCATAGATAATCCCCAATTAAGTCGTGTAAGTGTAGATTTCTACATGAAATCTGTTATAATTCAAAGTGTGAGTCATACCTGGCCAAACCCACATTTTAAACCGGATGGTTTCACATATAATAACGTTTTAAGCCTATATGTCAAGTTTATATGTGCAGCTGTTCACATTAACTGGTTTTATGATATTCGATCTTTGGCAAAAAATCAATTAAAACCTGAAAAAATCACAATATCCGGATTTAATAGTGCTTTTTTTATTGATTTTTTTTTAATTATTTCCTACTATCTTGGTACATACAAATACAGTATATTACCGCACCTAGGGGGTGTGGCATGAAATGGAGGTTCCATGTCTGTGAAAAGCGATGCTGAGATCACATTTTCCCAGGAACTCCTCGACCACATAGAACAGTGGAGGGAGAAGCCGGGAAATCTCATCATGATCCTACACAGAGTGCAGGAGGAGTTTGGCTATATTCCGCGCGAAGCGGCAAAGAAGGTAGCCAAGATTTTGAATGTTCCGTTGGCTAAGATCTACGGAGTCGTCACGTTTTATCATTATTTCAAGCTCAACAAGCCCGGAAAGTACAACATCCAGGTGTGTATGGGAACTGCCTGTTATCTCAAGGGCGGTGAAGATATACTCAATGAGCTCGAATCGGTTTTGGGTATCGGTGTAAACCAGGTTACTTCGGATGGACAGTTCTCCATCGAAGCGGTGCGCTGTGTCGGAGCCTGCGGTCTGGCACCGGTACTTATCGTTGGTGAAGATGTATACGGTAAGCTGACTAAAGATCGTCTTCCCGAAATTCTTGCGAAGTATCAGGGTAAATAATGCATCGTACCATCTGTGATTTTGCTCTGGATCTAGTGCAGAACTCGATAGAAGCCCGGTCCTCTCTGGTTATGTGCGACCTTTTCGAGACCGAGGACGAGCTGACGGTGTTTGTGGCCGACAACGGATGCGGCATGAGCCCTGAACAGCTGGAGAAAGCCCGGGATCCCTTTTTTACCGATGGTGTAAAGCATGTTGAGCGGGAAGTAGGATTAGGTTTGGCATTTCTCGCCCAGGCAATAGAGATGTCGGGCGGAGAATTCGAGATAGATTCACGTGAGGGGCAGGGAACCTCTGTGAAGTTCCGGTTTGATAAAAGCAATATCGACACCCCTCCGGTGGGCAGTGTGGCCAATACCTTTTTTGCTGCTCTGACATACCCAGGAGAGCACGAAATGGTGATCAACCGGAAGTACAGTGACAGTGCGAATGTTTTCTCCTACTCGCTCACCCGATCGGAATTGGCCGATGCAGTCGGAGGGTTCGAGACCTCGGGTTCTCTGCAGCTGCTGCGGACCTATCTTCGGTCGCAGGAAGATGTTTCGGAAGAGAAGGCCGTAGGCCGGAAGAATTAGTGTAAAGGAGTAAGTTATGACTCTTGAAGAATTGCGAAAACTGCGGGAAGAACAGAAAAAAAGTTTGTCCCGACGAAGTACGGATAACAAAGATATACAGATAATTGTAGGAATGGGCACCTGTGGAATTGCCGCTGGTGCCAAAGAAACCCTCGATGCATTCATGGAGGAGCTCGACGAGCAAGACCTGAGCAGCGTGAAGGTTACTCAAACCGGCTGCATGGGATTGTGTTACGTGGAGCCGACGGTTGAAGTGATAATGCCGGATATGCCCGATGTAATTTACGGAAAGGTCGATCCCGAGATTGCCCGCAAGATCATCCGCAAGCATGTCCTGAACAAGACTATGGTCAACGATCACGTTTTCGATCGTCCGGCGGCTGATATTGTAGAAGAGGGAGGCAAGCAGTAATGGCGGCATTTACAAATTTTGTGCTTGTATGCGGCGGTACTGGTTGTGAAGCCGCTAAAGCAGATCAGATTTACAAAAACCTGATGCACGAATGTGAACATCAGGGAGTGAAAGACAAGGTTCAGGTGGTAAAAACCGGTTGTTTCGGTTTCTGTGAACAGGGCCCGATCGTAAAGGTGCTTCCCGACGAGTCGTTTTACGTACAAGTGAATCCTGAGGATGCAAAAGAGATAGTTTCCGAACATCTCGTGAAGGGACGTGAGGTAAGCCGGCTGCTCTACAATAAGGCCGAAAGCAAGAAGCGCGCTCAGATCGATGAGATGGATTTTTATCAGAAACAGTTTCGCGTGGTGTTGCGCAACTGTGGACTCATCAATCCTGAGAATATCGATGAGTATCTCGGCCGTGACGGGTATGTGGCTCTTGAAAAGGCCCTGTTTGAAATGAAGCCCGATGACATCATCGAAGAGCTGAAAAAGTCGGGGCTGCGCGGTCGCGGCGGAGCCGGTTTTCCGACCTGGATGAAGTGGAACTTCACCAAGCAGGTAGAAAACGATCAAAAATATGTAGTGTGTAACGCCGACGAAGGGGACCCCGGTGCCTATATGGACCGCAGTACCCTCGAAGGCGACCCGCACAGTATTCTCGAAGCGATGACGATAGCCGGTTATACCACCGGAGCGAATTACGGATATATCTACATCCGCGCCGAGTATCCCCTGGCAATTCGACGATTGAAAATTGCAATGCAACAGGCCCGTGAATACGGGGTCCTGGGTGATAATATCCTGGACAGCGGTTTCAGCTTCGATATCGAGATTCGTCTGGGTGCCGGTGCCTTTGTCTGTGGTGAGGAAACCGCACTTCTGCGTTCGATAGAAGGTGAACGCGGTATGCCGACTCCCCGGCCTCCATTCCCCGCTACCAAGGGTGTATTCGGTCAGCCGACGGTTATCAATAACGTAGAAACCTGGGCCAATGTTCCCATCATCGTAATGAAGGGGGGCGAATGGTTTTCTAAAATCGGTACCGAGGACTCCAAGGGTACCAAGGTTTTCGCCCTCACCGGTAAAATCAGAAACTCCGGTCTGGTCGAGGTTCCGATGGGAACAACCCTGCGGGAGATCGTCTTCGATATCGGCGGCGGTATCCCCAACGGCAAGGAATTCAAAGCGGTACAGACCGGCGGACCTTCCGGCGGTGTAATTACCAAAGATTATCTCGACACCCCCATCGACTATGTACATCTGCAGGAACTCGGCTCCATTATGGGTTCAGGGGGTATGATCGTAATGGACGAGGACGACTGTATGGTCGACGTGTCCAAGTTCTACCTCGGATTTACTGTTGATGAGTCCTGTGGTAAGTGCGCCCCCTGTCGGGTCGGCGGACGTACTCTCTACAACATTCTCGACCGCATCACCGAAGGTGAGGGCGAGATGGAGGATCTGGAGAAGATCAAATCGATTGCCCATGCCATGCAAAAGGCATCCCTCTGTGGTCTCGGACAGACTGCTCCGAACCCGATTATATCGACGATGACTTACTTCGAGGACGAGTACAAGGCACATATAAAGGATCAGCGTTGTCCCTCCGGCCACTGTAAGAAGCTGATCTCCTACCACATCCTGGCCGACAAGTGTATCGGTTGTGGTCTGTGTGCCCGCCGATGTCCGGTAAACGCCATCAGCGGCGAGATTCGGCAGCTGCACAGTATTGATCAGGATATCTGTATCAAGTGCGGTGAGTGTTACAACGCATGTAAGTTCGATGCGGTCTACGTGCGATAAGCACATTTAGTGAAGGAGGAACCAGTGAAAACTGTAAACATAAAAATCAACGGCCAGCCCTTAGAGGTAGAGGCGGGAACTACCATACTGGATGCGGCGAAGCAAATGAATGTAAATATCCCGACCCTCTGTTACCACTCGGATCTGCCGGCCTGGGCGGCCTGCGGAATATGTGTGGTCAAGATGGAGAATTCTCCCAAGATGGTGCGGGCATGTGCAACTGCAGTATCCGAGGGTATGGGAATTATTACCCACGATCCCGAGCTGCACGAAATAAGAAAAACGGTCATCGAGCTCATCCTTTCGACCCATCCCAACGACTGCCTGATGTGCGGCCGGAACCAGAACTGCGAACTGCAGTCCCTGGCGGCCAACTACGGTATCCGCGAGCAACCATACGAGGAGCGCCTGCGGGATCTGCCGAAGGACGATTCGACTCCCTCGATTATTCTAAACCCCGAGAAGTGCGTAAACTGCGGCCGCTGTGCAAATGTCTGCCAGATGCTGCAGGATGTATGGGCCCTGGAGTTCGTCGGACGGGGTGAAAACACCCGGATTGCACCGGCCGCCGATGCAGCCCTGGCTGACAGCCCCTGTATCAAGTGCGGTCAGTGCTCAGCGCACTGCCCGGTGGGTGCTATCTATGAAAAAGACGAAACCAGAAAGCTGCTGGCCGCAATTCGAGATGAGAACAAATACGTGGCCGTACAGATTGCACCGGCAGTACGAGTAGCCCTGGGCGAGGCCTTCGGTTATGAGCCGGGCGAGATTTCGACCGGTAAGATCTATTCCGCCCTCAGACGGCTCGGCGTAGATGCGGTCTTCGACACGAACTTCTCGGCCGACCTCACCATCATGGAAGAGGCTACCGAGTTCGTACAGCGTCTGACCCAGGGGTCCGGCGATATGCCCCAGCTGACCAGCTGCTGCCCCGCATGGACCGACTATATGGAGAAGTACTTTCCGGATATGATCCCCAATTTCTCCACCGCGAAATCGCCGATGATGATGCAGGGGGCCGTTACCAAAACCTACTATGCGGAGAAGATCAATAAAAGCCCGGCCGAGATCTACTCGGCGGCAATTATGCCCTGTACCGCCAAGAAGTACGAAATCACCCGCTGTGAGAAAATGTACTCTTCCGGCGAACAGGATGTGGATGTAGTCCTGACTACCCGCGAGCTGGCCCGTCTGATCCGTTCAGCCGGTATCGATTTCAACACTCTGCCCGACGAAGCGGCCGACAGCCCGATTGGCAAGTATTCCGGTGCCGGTACCATCTTTGGTAACACCGGAGGTGTGATGGAAGCGGCCCTGCGAACTGCCTATAACTTCGTAACCGGAAAAGAGCTGCCGGATATGAATATTCAGGCGGTCCGCGGTATGGATGGTGTTCGTTCCGGCGAAGT
>JAASTM010000061.1 GCA_021767325.1 Spirochaetales bacterium | reverse complement strand
GTACGTACGTGAAGACTTTTATCCGGACGAGCCCTCCTTCGTGGTAGCCACTGCCCATCCGGCCAAGTTCGAACACATAGTCGAGCCCCTGATAGGTCGCTACATAGAAATCCCCGAGTCTCTGCAAGACCATATCGAATCCGAGAGTCGGTATACAGCGATTCAGCCGGTTTTAGAGCAACTTTTTTAAAAATAATTCTAAAATTGGTATAGACCTTTAGGGCAAAAATTGGAAAAGTGTTATTTGACAGCGGAGAATTCCGTTGTACAATAATCTCTGTTAAACTCAATAAAAAAAGGAGTGGGTAGGATGAAAAAAGCTCTAACAGTATTGCTCGTTTTCATGCTTGCGTTTTCACTGTTCGCAGGGGGACAACAAGAGGGTGCCGCCGAGAGCACCGAGGGCGGCGATGAGCCGTTTAAAGTCGCATTTGTGTATATCGGTATTCCCGGAGACCTCGGTTGGACCTATATGCATGACATCGGCCGCAAAGAGATGGTAGAGAATCTCGGTGACAAGGTGGAGACCACCTATATCGAGAATGTACCCGAAGGTCCCGATGCTGCCAGAATCATGCGGCAGTATGCGCAGAATGGCTACGACATGATTTTTGCAACCTCATTCGGTTACATGGATCCGATGTACGAGGTAGCCCAGGAATTCCCGGATGTGTATTTCGAACACTGCTCAGGTTACAAAACCGCCGACAACATGGCCACATATTTCGGCCGCATGTATCAGCCTCGTTATCTCTCCGGACTGGTTGCCGGTGATGCTACCGAATCCAATACCATTGGGTATGTAGCCGCCTTCCCGATTCCCGAAGTAATCCGCGGCATCAATGCGTTTGCGCTTGGTGTTCAGAAAGTGAACCCGGATGCAACCGTAAAAGTTGTGTGGACCAACACCTGGTACGATCCTGTCAAAGAGCGTGAAGCCGCAGTTGCTCTGCTCGACAGCGGTGCCGATGTAATCGCCCAGCACCAGGATACCACCGAACCGCAGAAGGCTGCCGAAGAGCGCGGAAAAGTAAGTATCGGATACGATGCTGATATGCGCAAATTTGTAGGAGACTCGGTTCTGGTCAGCCCCGTCTGGCATTTCGGTCCTTATTATACCCGCACCGTACAGGAAGCTATGAACGGTGAATGGGAAACCCATCAGTTCTGGGGCGGACTCAAAGAAGATACTGTCAAACTCTCCGAAATGAGCCCCAGAGTTCCGCAGAACATCCAGGACCTGGTCAACGCCGAACGTGAAAAAATTGTGAACGGCGAATGGGATGTTTTCTGGGGGCCGGTTAAGAATCAGGAAGGCGAAGTCGTAGTAGCTGAAGGCGAAAAGATGAGCGATGCCGATATGCTCAATATGAACTTCTTCGTAGAAGGTGTAGCAGGTAATCTCGGCGATTAATAATCGCTGCAGAGTAGTAATACACGAAAAACCACACGGCCCGGCCGTTCGACCGGGCCGACTTCAATTTAACAGAGCACACATATGGAAACCGAAAAAAAGCCTATTTTGGAGATGCGAGGTATAACCAAGCGTTTTCCCGGAGTAGTTGCCAATGATCACGTAGACCTCGAGCTTTTTCCCGGAGAGGTATTGGCGCTGCTCGGAGAAAACGGTGCCGGTAAGAGTTCACTCATGAACGTCTTAGCCGGTTTATACCGGCCGGATGAAGGGGCAATATTTATCCGTGGAGAAAAGGTCTTTATTGATTCTCCCCGTGACGCGATGAACCTAGGGATCGGCATGGTGCACCAGAACTTTATGCTGGTGGATACTATGACGGTGGCAGAAAACATTATTCTCGGGTTAAAGGAAATTTCTTCAGTTCCCGATATGCGGCGTATCAGCGCGCGCATACGCGAAATATCCGAGCATTACAATCTCAAGGTCGATCCCAATGCCTATATCTGGCAGCTCAGCGTTGGTGAGCAGCAGCGGGTCGAAATTCTAAAACAGATCTACCGCGGCGCCGAGATTCTCATTCTCGACGAGCCGACTGCGGTTCTGACTCCCCAGGAGTCGGATGAACTCAACAAGATCCTGCATCAGATGACGGATGAAGGAAAATCGGCCATCTTTATCACCCATAAAATGGAAGAGGTCATCGAGTTCTCCGACTGGGTTCGGGTTCTGCAGCATGGGAAGCTGGTTACGGTCAAGCGGACAGCCGAAACGAGTCCGCAGGAACTGGCCCGGCTAATGGTTGGACGGGAGGTGTTGTTTCGTATTGATAAAGGCCCAGCCGAACCAAAAGAGGTAATTCTCGAGCTGAAGAACGTCGAGGCCAACGACGAAAAAGGTCTGCCGGCGCTGCAGGGTGTGAATCTGCAGGTGCGGCGGGGCGAGATAGTCGGCATAGCCGGGGTGGCCGGAAACGGCCAGCGTGAGCTGACAGAGGTAATTACCGGGCTGCACAAGGTACTGGGAGGCAGCATCGAAATCGAGGGTGAGGACATGACTAACCACTCACCCCTTTCCATTATCCGGGCCGGAGTCAGCCACATTCCCTCCGATCGCATCGCCATGGGTGTTGTCGGCGACATGAGCGTGGCCAATAACCTGGTGATGAAAGGCTACCGCCGCAAACCGATTACCCACGGCGGACTCCTCGACCCGCGCCGAATTCTCGAATTTGCCCGGCGGATGATCGATGTCTTCAAGATTTCAACACCCACTCCGGCTACACATGTAAAGTTCCTCTCCGGAGGGAACATCCAAAAAACCATCCTGGCCCGTGAAATCGATTCCTGCGGAGGAGTTTTGATTGCCGCCTATCCATCCCGCGGCCTGGATGTAGGTGCGACCGAGGCGGTGCGTAAGGAGATGGTCAAACAGCGGGACTGCGGCAACGGCGTACTGCTGGTTTCGGAGGATCTGGACGAACTCCTGTCGGTAGCCGACAAGATAGCGGTAATGTTCGAAGGACAGATCATGGGCGAGATCGACTCGGCCGAAGCGGATGTCGAGATGCTCGGATTGATGATGGCCGGAGTGACCAAGAGTAAAGCCGAGCAAGAGTACTACAGGAGTGATCATGCAACTGGTGTTTGAAAAACGTAAATCAGTATCCCGCCAGGCAATTGTACTGGTGCCGATACTCTCCTTCCTGGTATCCCTGGTCCTCACCGGAATTCTGCTGATGATTTTTGGTGCAAACCCGTTCAGGACTTTCGCGGCCATGTTCACGGGCGCGTTCGGTCGCTGGAGCAATTTCACCGAAACGTTGGTCAAGGCGATTCCGCTTATGTTTACCGGACTCGGAGTGACGATTGCCTTCAAACTGCGTTTCTGGAATATCGGAGCGGAAGGGCAGTTGACCTTTGGTGGAGTAGCCGCTACATGGGTGGCCCTGTTCTGGTCGCCCTGGCTGCCGTCATGGCTGCTGCTGCCAATGGTTATGCTGGTCGGTATGGCCGCCGGTGCGGCCTGGGCCGGCATACCGGCGCTGCTGAAGACTCAGCTGAGCGTTGATGAGACGCTGGTTACTCTGATGCTCAACTATGTAGCTATCCTGTTCGCCGAGGGTCTGTACTACGGCGCCTGGCGCGATCCCGACGGCTACGGTTTTCCCGGTACCAAGCAGTTTCCCGAAGCGGCCTGGCTGCCGCGCTTCGCCGGCCGGGCCCATGTCGGTCTGTTTATTGCAATCGGCATCGGACTATTGCTGTGGGTAGCCATGAATCGCACTAAGTGGGGCTTCGAGCTGAACATGATCGGGAAAAACCAGAAGGCTGCCCGTTGCCTCGGAGTGAATGTAAAACGGAATATAGTCGTTGCCCTGCTCATCTCCGGCGCACTGTCCGGTCTGGCAGGTGTGAGCGAGGTTACTGCAATCTCTCACCGCCTGCAGCAGGGCCTTTCCATGGGCTACGGGTACACGGCTATCATTGTAGCCTGGCTCAGCCAGCTCAACCCGATTGCCGGACTGTTTGTCGCCGTTCTGATGGCGGGGCTGCTGGTCGGTGGTGACCAGGTGCAGATGATGATGGGGCTGCCGGCGGCAATGGGTCTGGTGCTGCAGGGCATGATTCTCTTTCCTATGCTGGCCGGCTCGCTGTTCACCGAATACCGCATTAAACGTGTGAATCCTCAAAACAGCCGGGTACTACAGAATGAAGAGGAGGCCTCCGCATGACAGCTCTAATAACTTCTATAATCGCGATAACCTTGAGTGCGGGGACCTCGCTGGTCTATGCCACTATCGGTGAAATCTACACCGAGCGCTCCGGTATCCTTAACCTCGGAATCGAGGGCATGATGCTGATGAGCGCTGTTACCGCCTTTGCCACCGCTTTTCATACCGGCAGCCTGCTGCTGTCGATACTGCTGGCCATGCTGGTGGGGATGCTGCTGGCTCTGATCCACGCCTTTCTCTCGATTACCATGCACGCCAACCAGGTTGTCAGCGGACTGAGTATAACGCTCTTCGGCACCGGCTTTGCCAGTTTCATCGGACAGCGCCTGGGACCGGAGAGTAACGGCTACAATCTGAGCGGAATGAGCGCAGTAAAGTTCACCCGTCTGCAGATTGAAGGACTCGGCGAGCTTCCGATCATCGGGGCCGTGTTTAATCAGGATCCCATGACCTATATTGTCTACTTGCTTATCCCGGCGGCCTGGTACTTCATGTACAAAACCAAATACGGACTCAATCTCCGTTCCGTGGGCGAAAACCCGCAGACCGCAGACGCGATGGGCCTGAATGTAACAAAAATTCGCTATCTTTATACGATATTTGGTGGTATGCTGGTAGGGCTGGGAGGAGCTCACCTTTCATTGGCGTACACTCCTGGCTGGACGGAAAACATTACCGGTGGTCGAGGTTGGATTGTCATAGCACTGGTAATCTTTTCCATGTGGAATCCATCGAGGGCAATTCTCGGTGCGATTCTCTTCGGTGGGATCAATGCGGTGCAGTTCAGATTACAGGCCTCGGGGACCGATATTCCCTCGGCCTATCTGAATATGGCCCCCTACATTGCTACCGTACTGGTGTTAGTGCTGGTAACTGTGTGGGAATCCCACAACCGCAAGGTTGGGCCTCCCGCTGCCCTGGGAACTTCGTATATGCGCGAAGAAAAATAGGCGAGGGGTTCACCACAAAAGGAGGCACAGGTCTTCGCAGTTTGCGAAGGCCTGTTTTGCTTTAAAGGGTTTTTAAAGCCGGCGGATGTAGCAGCGCCGCCGTTTATTTGTGCGGGTTTCAAAGTTTTTCATCAGGGTGATGATATTCGAATTGTCTTCCAGCTCACCGCAGGTTTGCACATGCGAAATCCCGTACTCCATGCATTCCCGGTAGAGTTCAGTCAGCAGTATGGCGTTGATGCCCCGGTTTTGATAGTCCGGGCGAATCCCGATCAGATAAAACACCAATTCACTCGGCTTCTTCAATGCTTTCAGCAAGTGATAAAAACCGAAGGGAAACAGACGCCCGCCTGATTTCTGCAGGGCTTCCGTAAGGCGCGGCATGGCGATTGCGAAGCCAACCACCTCATCCAGCTCATCGGTCAGCACTTTGATAAAATCGGGATTCACGAAGCCGAGGTACTGTTTAATGTAACTGTCGACCTGCTCGGGCGTCAGTTCAACTACCCCGTATAAATCGGCATAGGCTTCATTCAGAGTATCGAAGAGCCCCTTGCCGTAGGCCAGTACATCCTTAGTCCGCTTGAAATGCAGCAGGTTGAGGTTGTTCCTCTGCAGCACCAGATCGCGCATGCGGGTGAACTTTTCTCCGATCTGCTCCGGGACTTTTATCTCGAACTGCAGCCAGTCTACATCCTTTTTATACCCCAGTTGTTCGAGCAGGGTCGGGTAATAGGCATGGTTGTAAATCATGGGCAGGGTTCCGCGCTCATCGAAACCGTCTACCAGCAGCCCCTCTTTATCCAGATCGGTGAAACCGAGCGGGCCGTGAACGGCCTCGAGTCCCTGCTCTGCGGCCCACTGTTCTACCACACCCAGCAGGGCGCCCGCTACATCCTGGCGGTTTACGGTGTCGAACCAGCCGAACCGCAGATACCGCTGCTGCCACTTTTCAATAAATTTATCATTGCGGATTGCCGCTATTCTACCGAGAATCTGACCGTCTTCGTAGGCCAGCCAGTAACGCGCCTGACAATATTGGAACGAGGGATTTTTCTTTGGTGACAGGGTGTTCAGTTCATCGAAGATGAGGGGGGGGACCCAGTAAGGGTTGTCTTTATACAGTCTATACGGAAACTTGATAAAATTTTTTAAGTCTCGCCGGCTGCTCACTTCTCTCAGCTTCACCATAATGTGTAACAGTATGCAATGGAATTTATCTTGCTGTCTATGCCTTTTTCTATAAATAATTATACAGAAACTGCACATTACTTTGTATAAATTTCCAAAGTTCGAGTAAAGTATATTGACCAATTCCGCCTAAAAAGGTAATTTTTGTGCAGAGCACAACATGCGTCCGGTGTGGGGAAACGGGTCACCTTATACCGGTGTAATACCTCCTTCGTCAATGTGTGGTATTCCCTGCACTGGACCTTTTTTACCTTGCTCTTAATTCATTCTATGAAAGGACGACTCAATGACTATGAGAAAAAGCTTTCGAGTTGCAGTATGCAGTATTGCGTTTCTTTTGCTGAGCATCGGCGTATGGGCCGGCGGCTCACAGGAATCCGGACAAACAACCTTAGAAAAAATCCAGGAGCAGGGTAGTTTTGTTCTCGGTCTGGATGACAGTTTTCCCCCCATGGGATTCCGGGGAGAATCCGGAGACATCGTGGGATTTGATATCGATTTGGCCAAAGAAGTTGCCAAGCGGATGGGAGTGGAGCTGAAGCTCCGCCCGGTAGACTGGGATGGCGTAATCCTCAGCCTCAACAAAGGCGACATCGATATGATCTGGAACGGTATGACTATTACCGAGAGCCGCCAGGAAAAAATTGATTTTTCGAAGCCGTATCTGGCCAACCGGCAGATCGTTATCGTAGCAGCCGATTCGGACATTACGACAAAGGCAGATTTAGCCGGCAAAAAGGTCGGTGTGCAGATGGGCAGCAGCAGCGAGACCGCTATTTCACGCGAACCCGCAGTAATGGACAGTTTCGATCAGCTGAAAAAGTATGCTGACAACGTGGTCGCCCTGCTCGATCTGCAGGCCGGCCGTGTAGATGCAGTGGTGGTTGACGAGATCATGGGCCGCTATTACATCGCTAAGCGCCCCGGAGTTTATGAAGTGATAGGCGAGGACTTCGGCCGCGAGGAATACGGAATCGGTTTCCGTAAGGAAGATGATGCGTTTCGCCAGAAGGTAGATGAAATTCTGAACGAAATGCGTGCCGACGGCACCGCCGCTGAAATCTCGGAGGAATGGTTCGGCGACGACATCGTTCTAGACTAAACCGGAAGGATTAACGATTGGAGTACATCCTCTCGATAACAGGCCACATCCTCAGGGGATGTGGCCTTACTCTGCAAATATATTTTGTCACAGTAATCGGATCGGTCCCGTTGGCAATCCTGTTTGCCCTGGGACGCACTTCCGGGCCGAAATTCCTCGATAAGGCTCTGGGAATTTATGCCTGGATTTTTAGGGGTACTCCGCTGCTGCTCCAACTCTTTTTCTTTTATTACGGGCTGACCATTTTTGGCATATCCCTGCCACCCTTCGGGGCCGCCGCGCTCACCTTTATCATTAACTACGCCGCCTACATGATGGAAATTTTTCGCTCGGGGATTCAATCCATCGACAAGGGGCAGTACGAAGCCGCCCGAGCGCTTAATATGAGCTACTGGCAGACAATGTGGCGGATTATACTTCCGCAGGCACTCAAACGGACATTGCCGCCTTCGGCTAATGAGGCGATTACCCTGGTAAAAGATACCGCGTTGGTGGTGGTAATCGGAATGGGCGAGTTGCTGCGTTCGGCCAAAGAGATATTTACCCGTGATTTTACCATCACACCCTTCGTAATTGCCGCAATCTTCTACCTGCTATTGACGAGTGTTGTGATCAATGTGTTCCGCACATTGGAGAAAAAGCTGGAGGTATACGACTAATGGCGATGGTAAAGCTTGCGAATATTCACAAATACTTCGGAGAGGTAAAGGCGGTCGACGGGGTCGATCTGGAGGTTACCCCCGGAGAAGTCGTTTCAATAATCGGTCCCTCGGGGTCGGGCAAGAGCACGCTGCTGCGCTGTATCAATCAGCTCGAAACGGTTAATATCGGACGTGTAGAGATTGAAGGCCAGGCGGTTGTGGAAATTGACGATGAAGGGCACCGGACCCATCTTGATAAGAGCAAAGTAATCGCCGCCCAGAAAAAGCTGGGGATGGTATTTCAGCATTTCAATCTGTTTCCACATAAGACCGTGCTCGAAAACGTGATCGAGGCCCCCGTGGTAGTAAACAAGGAAAGTCGCAAGAGCGCAATTTCCCGGGCCGAAAAACTGCTCGAGCGGGTAGGTCTTGCCGACAAACATAACGCCTATCCCTCCCAAATCTCCGGAGGTCAGAAGCAGCGGGTTGCCATTGCCCGTGCCCTCGGAATGGAACCCGACATACTGCTCTGCGATGAGCCTACCTCGGCCCTCGATCCGGAGCTGGTGGGTGAGGTTCTGGCGGTGCTGCGCGATCTGGCCCATGCCAACATGACTATGCTGGTGGTAACCCACGAGATGGCCTTTGCCCGTGAGATATCCGACCGGGTTATTTTCATGGACCAGGGCAAGGTTCTGGAGGACGGCAGTCCGGAAAAGATCTTTAAGCAGCCCGACCACCCGCGTATCCGTGATTTCATCAGTAAAATGATCTGAGTCAGCAGCCTACCGATTTACCCGCCCCAACTCCAGCCTTCCCACCGGAACTTTCCTT
>JAASTM010000060.1 GCA_021767325.1 Spirochaetales bacterium | reverse complement strand
GGCCGCAGCCTCTACTACCGGAACCACTGAATATTTGAGGCCGAATACAGCGGTAAGCTCACGGTGCTCGAGAAGATAAGCTTTCACTTTTTCTTTCGCCTTCATGAACGCCTCTTCATCCCGCGTATCGATGGTTTCCAGGTCTGTCAACCACCATTCCTGTTTGAATTTGTAGCCGCTTTCGACTATGGCATGCATAATACCCTTCTCTCGTTCCATCAGGGTTGTGGTGGAACCGATTGGACGGGAGAGGATGCCGATGTTTCGATGACCGAGTGAATAGAGGTGGTTCATTCCGGTTTGCGCTGCCTCGAAGTTCTTCGAGATCACATTCGGGCATGAGACGTCTTTCAGGTAGCGGTCGATGAGTACTACGGGAAAGCCGTCCAGGATGAGCTTGAGAATGTCATTGTTGAAGGATTCGTTGTGCGCCGGAAAGATGATAAACCCGTCTACTCCATAGCTGAGGAAGTTCGAAAGGAGTCGTTTTTCACGCTCGATTTCATCATTACTTATACCGGTGAGCGTGAGGATGTCGGCGTCCTGAGCGAGGCGCTCCAGGGTTTGAAATATCTCGAGTCCGAACGAGTCGGATAGGTTGTGCTGGATCAGTCCGAATACCTTGCGTTTGGTGCTTTTATTTCTTCCTATCATTTTCTTGGAGTCGTCGGCAATGAAAGAGCCCCGTCCGGGATATTTTACGATGATATGATTTTCAGCTGCCAGATCTAGAGCCTTTTTAGAAGTTATACGGCTTACTTTGTAGGCTTCAGCCCACTCGGCTTCGGTCGGGATTTTATCTCCGGGTTTGTATTCGCCGGAATCGATTCTGCGGAGAAGTTCGTTGTA
Organism: Spirochaetales bacterium; assembly: GCA_021767325.1. The sequence continues at coordinate 8,052 of JAASTM010000060.1, read as the reverse complement.
AATTGCTCTGTATAATGGTTGTTTTTCGTTCATAGTAGTATGGTACGCCGACTTTCAATAAATGTCAATAAATGATATATCAAAAAATATTTTTAAATAACTATACTGAAATAATTAATATTGGTTATAAACCGTTTTACATGTATAGGTATGTATAATATAATAATTATATCTTATGATATATTTGCAAGAACAAAAGATAATTTTTAAGGAGCGTGTTTATGACATCCAGGCAGAGATTATTGAAGGCCTTGGCCAATGAAAAGCCTGATAGATTGCCGGCAACTACTCATACCTTACAGAAATATTACTTAAATACATACGAAAACGGAGCCAGTTTTTCCGAGTTTTTCGAATCGCACCGGCTCGATCTGATCGACTGGATTCGGCCGTTCAAACCGGACGCAACCCGCGGACAGTATTGGTCGGACTCTGAAGCGACCGGATATGAGGGAATAGTAAGTGATGATTGGCGGATTACAACGGAGAACCTACAGGATCCCCAGTACAAGACGGTGAGGTATACAATCGACACCCCCGAGGGGAGCCTGTCGATGATTCTGCAGGGAAATGAATATACCCATTGGGTGAAGGAGCATCTGCTCAAAGAACCGCAGGAGCTTGAGCTCATCCGGAAATATGCGCCTCACTTTGTCTGTGATACTGACGATGTGGAGTCACATGCTGCGGCAATCGGCCAGAAGGGCATCGTGAGATCGGTCATCCCGGTCTTTGATATCTACGGACAGCCCGGCTGCTGGCAGGATGCAGCGGTGTTGGTGGGCATCGAGAAGCTCATATATGCGACTTTTGATGATCCGCAGTGGGTGAAAGAGCTGCTTGCTTTTCTGCGGGACCGAAAGCTCAGCTACATACACTCAATGAAGAACACACCGATTGATGTGATCGAGCTCGGCGGGGGCGATGCTTCGACTACCGTTATCTCACCGGGGATTTTTCAGGAGTTCGTAGCTCCCTTCGACGCTCCGCTCATTGATGCCGCCCATGATGCGGGCCAGAAAATCGTGTACCACACCTGCGGGGGAATGATGCCGATACTGGAGGATATTGTAGCCATGAATCCCGATGCTATGGAAACCTTTACCCCGCCGGGAATGGGGGCGGATGTCGATCTGGCAGAAGCGCATGCACGAATCGGTGACAAAGTGTGTTTTATCGGTGGTTTCGACCAGGGGTATTATTTATGGAGGTCAACGCCCGAAGAGACGTATGCGGAGGTCAAGCGCTGTTTTGAGGCTGCCGGCCGGGACGGCGGATATATCATCGCCCCCTCCGACCACTTCTTTGATGCCAAGCCCGAGTTGATAGATGCTTTTTCGGCCGCTGCGGCAGACTGCACTTACGATACCGAGGGGTGAGGTATGCCGAAGAGAAAACCCAAAGACCCCGAACGAAGCCCGGATTTACCCCACAACTGGATCGAGCGTCACATCCAGAGACTGGAAGCCTTTGTATATTATGAACCGATTGATATTACACCCTGGAAGATCCGGCAGGCTGTGTATCACGGGCCGGAAAACTACGAGTACATTGATGAAAACTGGCGCGAAATTACCCTCGGAGAGTTTTGGGGCGGACCGAATATCACGGCATTTTTCAATACCAGCCTGACTATTCCAAACAGCCATGCCGGACAGGACACCGTACTGGACCTGTTTCTGGACGGAGGTGAAGCTCAGATAAGCATTAACGGGCGGCCCTGGCAGGGGCTGGACTGGAACCGTTCGATTGTTCCTTTGAAGGAGCTGGCGGTTGGCGGTGCCACACTGGAGCTCGATATAGAGGCCTTTATTATCAACTACCCCTATGACGACCGCCGCAACGATGAGCGTGAATCCCACTGTTTTGAGCGGGCCCGGCTTTTGAAGCGAGATGTTGAAATAGAGGCGTTCGTCCACGATGCGCGCTTTGTGTTGGACACCTATTTGAGCTACTGGAAGAGTGACCAGGATTTTGAGGTGGAGGAGTTTCTGCTGCACCATCTGGAGTCTGCCTGCCGGGCAATCGGACCCCGGATCGAGAGCCGGGAGGAGGCCCGCCGGGCGGCCGCGGAGGCGCGCTCTATACTGCAGGAGAAGGTGTTTTCAAGCGGGGCCTATCAGAAAGCGGGCCGGGTAAATATATGTGCCCATTCACACTTAGATATCGTGTACCTCTGGCCGATTCGGGAGACCTTCCGCAAAAACTGCCGCACCGTCACGAATATGCTGAGTCTGATGCGCGAGTATCCGGAGTACCGGTTCAGCTACAGCCAGCCATATCTGTATGAGAAGCTGAAGGAGCTGTACCCGCAGGTATTCGAAGAGGTAAAGCAGCGGGTGCAGGAGGGGCGCTGGGAGGTGATCGGCGCGATGTATGTGGAGCCGGATGGAAACCTGCTGGGCACCGAGAGCCTTATTCGGCAGATTCTGTTCGGCAAGCGATTCCTGAAGGAAGAGATGGGGGTGGATACTGCAACCTGCTGGCTGCCGGATGTGTTCGGGGTAATGTATTCGCTACCTCAGATTCTGAAAAAATCCGGAGTGAAGTATTTTAGCACTGTAAAGCTGAATATCTGGAACGATACCAACGATTTTCCGCATGACAGCTTTCGATGGAGAGGCCCCGACGGCAGTGAGGTAATCGCCCATTTTCCGCCGACCCATTTCGGGCAGAAGTATGACCCGGATACCCTTCGGCGGCACTGGAATGATTTTGCCGAGAAGAACACCGTGGGTGAAAACCTGTATGTATACGGGTATGCCGATGGCGGAGGCGGACCTACACGAGAGATGGTGGAGGCCAGCCTGCGGACGAAACAGTTTCCCGGCCTGCCGGACGGAAAAATAGAGTTTGTTGAAGAGTTTTTTCAGCGGCTTCAAGGGCAGAGCGATCAGTTGGCGGTGTGGGATGATGAGCTGTATCTGGAAGCCCACCGCGGTACCTATACTACCAAAGGCGATCTGAAGCGCCTCAATCGAAAGGCGGAGATATTTTACCGTGATATAGAAGTAATCAGCTCTATTGCCTGGGTGTACGGCGGGCCGCGCATTCAGGAGCGGTTGAATGCGGGCTGGAAGCTGATCCTGCTGAACCAGTTCCACGACACCCTTCCGGGTACTCACAGCCCCGAGGGCGTTCCGGACATAAAAAGAGATTACGATTCGATTTTCGAAATCGGTGAAAAAATAAAGGCAGAGTTGATCGACTATGTGAGCGGGAGTATTGAACGAGTTTCCTCTCAGCAGGCAGCGGCTGATGATGGCACCGCAGCCAGGCAGTGGCTCCTGTTCAACACTTTGTCCTGGGAGCGGGCCGATGTGGTCGCCCTGCCCCTGGAGCCCGGCACCGAAGGTTCCTCCGGGACAATATCATTTTCAGATGGTACCGAGCTGCCATACCAGCAGTACAATGGCCGGCTCTGGTGCGGGGCAGATCGAGTACCGTCGCTGGGATGGGAGACTGCCCGGGTTTCGAAGGTGAAGGCCGGTGATAGCGAGAAGACTGCCGGTGTGAACGGAAACAGGATCGAGACCCCGTTCTACTCCATAGAGTTAAATGAAGAGGGGGCTCTGTCGCGGCTGTATGATAAATACCATCACCACGAGGTGCTCGCCGGGCCGGGGAATCAATTTCAGGTGTACGAAGATGACCCGGGCTACAAGTTCAGCAGCTGGGATCTAGCCTACCATTTTGAGGAGTATTGTTATCCGGTTACACAACAGGAGCAGTGGCACTGTGTGAGCAACGGGCCGGTCTGCGCGGTGTTCTCCGCTTCCTGGAAGGTGCTCGATTCAGTGATCGAGCAGGAAATGTGGCTGTATGCCCGCTCTCATCGCATCGATTTCAAGACCAAGGTGTGGTGGAACAACAAGCGCAAGCTTTTGAAGGTGGCCTTTCCGCTGGAAATCAGGTCGCGCCGAGCCACCTATGATCTGCCCTTCGCTACTATCGAGCGTCCTACTCATCGGAACACCAGCTGGGATCAGGCAAAGTTCGAGGTTTCAGGTCACAAATGGGCGGATCTCTCGGAGGGAGATTATGGAGTGGCACTGCTGAATGACTGCAAATACGGATATGATGTACGCGACAATCTGATGCGGCTTTCGCTGCTGCGCAGTCCGGTCCGCCCGGATAGCCAGAGCGATCAAGGATTTCACCAGTTTACGTATGCATTGCTCCCGCATTCTGGTGCCTGGATCGAGGGAGCGGTAAGCCGGCACGCCTACGAGCTGAATATGCCGGTGGTTGCCACTGCTATTGGGAATAAAAAGCGGAGTACGGGTGAATGTATGCCCGCCAGGGGATCGCTGGCCGTGGTCGATTCGCCGCACATCATTGTTGAAGCGGTTAAACAGGCCGAAACCGGTGATGAGCTGATTTTGCGGAGTTTTGACAACCACGCTACTCACAGTACGGTCCAATTCGAGTTTGATAAAGAGCTGTGTTCGGCATCAGAAACCGATCTTCTGGAGGAGAATCCCACGGGGTGTGAGCTCGAACACCCACGCCGCCTGAATACCAGTTACCGTCCGTATGAGATAAAGACTCACAGACTCGATTTTTCCCGTTGACCTGGTGTAATATAGAGGTATAAGAACGGGGGGCGATGTGTCTAAAATAACCTGCCGGGTGGAACAGGACGGCGAAATATATACTGTCGTGGCGGCTGCGGGAATGCGGCTGCTGGATGTACTCAACATGGTTGATGAAGTCGAGATGGATGCGCCCTGCGGCGGAAACGGTACCTGCGGTAAGTGTAAAGTGCAGGTGGTTTCAGAGGGCCGCGACTGCGGGCTATCGGCGCCCAACGGCGCCGAACATACCTTCCTAAGTCCTGATGAGCTCGATGCGGGCATAAGACTCGCCTGCCGGGCTGTGCTGGCCGGTGACTGCCATATTGTAATGCTGGGTGAGGCAGGCGAGGCGGATATTCTCAGCGATACGGCGGTGTTTCAGGGCGAACTCGATCCGCCGATCGAGAAAACATATGTGGAGCTACCGACCCCGTCGATCGACGATCAACGCCCCGATACTGTCCGGTTGGCCGAGAGCCTGTTGCAGGAGCGCAGCGCCGGACAGCCGGCAATGATGCCCCTGGATGTGCGGCGGAAGCTCCCGGGGCTGCTACGCAGTGCCGGGTACAGTCTTACCGTAGTACACAATCACCGTCAGATCTATTCTCTGCAGGCCGGAGATACTACTGCACGCCATTTCGGTATTGCGGTTGATGTAGGCACTACCACTGTTGTAGCCTATCTGGTCTCGCTTACCAGCGGGGGAGTGATCGATACCGTCTCGGGGTTGAATAAGCAGAAATCATTTGGCGGAGATGTAATCAGCCGTATCGAGTATGTGATGCGAGAGAAAGGCGGACTGGATCTGATTCAGGATCGGATCAGGTCGCAGATCGAAACTATGAGCCGCGATCTGCTGCAGAAGAACCGGCTGGAGGTGGAGGATGTGTCGGCTATAGCGGTTGCCGGAAACACCACGATGATGCATCTGTTTGCCGGAATGAGCCCAGCGGCTATTGCGTCGGCCCCGTTTATACCGGTTTCTCTCAGTGAAGAGACTATCCCGGCGGCTGAACTCGGTTTTGAAGCATTCCGCTGTCCGGTCATGCTGCTTCCCTCGCTTTCGGGGTACGTAGGGGCGGACATCAGCGCCGGTATCGTGGCCAGCGGCATCCTTGAGAGGGAAAAACTCAACCTCCTGGTAGACTTCGGCACGAATGGCGAGATAGTTCTGGGTAACCGGGATCAGCTGTTTACCTGTTCTACCGCCGCCGGACCGGCTTTCGAGGGGGCACAGATCTCCCGTGGCATGGGCGGAGTTGCCGGCGCTATTAATAGTGTGTATCTCGAGGAGGGGGAACTTTTTTACACTACCATCGGCGGGAGACCCCCGCAGGGAATCTGCGGTTCGGGTATTTTCGACATCGCCGGTCTGCTGATTTCGACCGGGGCTGCTGACTATACGGGACGGATCCTCACCCCGGAGGAGGCCGACCGGCCGGCGGCTGTGCAGCTGCTCAAATTCTATGTCGAGGAGAATGGAGAGCCGGCACTCAGGCTGGCCGGGGCCAGCGAGTCGGCCGGCGGGGATGAAATCCTGTTTACCCAGAAAGATCTGCGGGAGGTCCAGCTCGCAAAGGCGGCTATAGCTGCGGGAATCGACTCTCTGCTGCATGCAGCCGGCAGTACTTATACCGAGGTTGAAAAGATCTTCATCGCCGGCGGGTTCGGCAACTACATCGATACGCACAGCGCCGTAAAGCTGGGGCTTTTTCCAAAGGATCGGTTGGAGTCAATTGAGTCCATTGGTAATTCGGCCGGAAAGGGGGCGGTGCTGAGCCTGCTGTCGAAAAGGGTTGCGGAAGAACTCGCCCAGATACCGGCCAAAAGCCGCTATGTGGAGCTCTCCTCCGATGCCTACTTTCAAAACGCATATATTGAGCAGATGTATTTCCCCGTGATAGAGTGAATTGACAAATGGCCGATTATAATTTCAGTGCCGCAACCGAAGCCGCTTCTCATTACAGAACCGCTACCGGTGTTCCCTGCTTTGTGATCGACTCACGCGGTAATGTACAGGGCACTCCCGATATTTTTCACACCTGCCTGGTCTGCAGCCAGTTGTACGGCGAAAAACCAGGTCAGGAGGTGTGTCGAAAGACCCATCTGTACGGCTCTTATCAGTCGGAGCGCTTTGGCGGGCGTTACCATTACTTCTGTCCGGCTTCACTCAACTATTGGGCCTCCCCCATAATGTTCGACGGTGTGATCCAGGGGGCGATGATTGCCGGTCCGGTCCTGCTGATAGAACGGGAAGAGCTGCTGAATGATATCCTGCACCCGCAAGGGCAATCGGAAGGCTCTGGCGGCGAGCAACTCCCAAAAGCGGCTTCACACATCGACACAGAGCACCTGCGTACCCTGGTCAAGAAAATTAAGCGCATCAATCCCTCCCGGGCCCACAGCCTCTCGGAGCTTCTGTTTTATACCGCCGTCTCAGTCTCCGATTCGAGCAGCCGGATTCTCTCTGAAAAAAATGATGAGCTCGAACAGCAGTCCCGGATATCAGAATACATTCACCATATTAAAACCATGGAGGGGCAGGAGCGTCCCGGTTATGTGTACCCGCTCGAGAAAGAGCGCGAGCTGCTGCACATGATTTCCAAGGGCGACAAAAAGCATGCCCAGGCGGTTCTGAACGAGCTGCTGGGCAGCGTGTTCTTTTCGGCTGGCGAGGACTTCTCGATGATCAAGTCCAGGGTAATGGAGCTGGTGGTGCTGTTGTCGAGAGCTGCAATGGAAGGGGGCGCGGATACCGAGCAGATCTTCGGCCTCAATTATACCTATCTCTCGCAGGTGCACGCCTTTCGCAGTACCAACGACCTGGCGTACTGGCTTTCGAGAATTCTGGAGCGGTTTACGGATTTAGTGTTCGATTTGAAGGATATCAAACACACCGATGCCATCTACAAGGCAATTCAGTATATCCACGAGCATTATGCCCGCAGAACCACCCTCGAAGAGGTTGCGTCCGAGGTGTACCTGAGTCCGGCTTACTTCAGCAAGATCTTCAGGCAGGAGGTCGGGAGTACCTTCAAGAGCTATCTGAACCAGATCCGCATAGAAAAAAGCAAGTTACTCCTGCGTGACAGAAATATTCAACTGGTGGATGTGGCGGGAATGGTCGGTTATGAAGATCAGAGCTATTTTACGAAGGTGTTCAAAAAATTTGTAGGAACCTCTCCCGGTAAGTACCGTGAGTCCTGGGGGCATTTTCCCCAGGACAATCAGGAGATTCACGAAGCCTGAACTGCTGCCTGAACGGGTGGAAAAGAAGACTAAAAAGTTCAAAAAAGATAAAGAAAATCCAATAGTTGCTTAACGGCCTGCGGTATAGTAGATAGTGGTGAGATAGATACAACGACTTTAACAGAAGGAGTGGATGAATGGCTGACTATGAGGCTATGTCCGAAAACCTCCAAAAAGGGAAGGCCAAGGAAGTACAGGAACTTGTACAGGCTGCCCTAGACGAAGG
>JAASTM010000059.1 GCA_021767325.1 Spirochaetales bacterium | reverse complement strand
TGAATCCGTGAAAAAGGTGCTGGCCGGCACAGTCGATGAAATCGAAATCAGGATATGGGAATCGGCCACCGCCTGGGCCGCATACAGTGCGGCGATAGAAACCCGCCAAGATGAATAAGAGGAGCAGTCGAAGGCCATGGTAGTTCTGCTGGCCCCGCAGAGTACGAGTCTCAGCGGGGGCTATCTTTACAATCAGCATCTCGCCGCCGAACTGCCGGCGGACCGCTTTATGTATCTGCAGCTGCAGCACCGGCGCAGAGATAATATGCCGCCGCAGCCGCAGGAGCTGACTGGCCTGGGAGTGCCGCCGGATGCTACCCTTCTCATCGACAGCCTCTACTTCTCGTTTCCGGAGTGGGTAGGAGCGCTGGACAGGGAGCATCGCGGCGAACTGGCGATGATGGTCCATTACCTGCCCTCTCTGAACCCGACGGTTACGCCGGACAGCGCGGATACGCTGCGGCGGGCCGAGCTGCGCTGTCTGAACTGCTGCGGACGGATAATAGTTCCCAGCACCTACATGAAGATGGAGATCCAGCGCCTGCTCGGGCTGCAGTCTCCGCCTGATGAGCCACAGGCTGCCCCCCGCCGGAGGGATCCCGCGAGGCCCGCAAGGCCCGCGATACATACGGCCCCGCCCGGAACCGATCCGGCGACACCTGCGCATGAGCAAAGCGGATACGATCGGGGCGGACAGGGCACTTCGAGCGGCGGCCCGGCCGGTCTGCAGCTGCTGACTGTGGCCAACTGGACCGCCGCCAAGAATCATCGCTTTCTTCTGCCGCTGCTGGCCGAGTTCAGAGAACTGAACTGGATCTGGAGGATATTCGGGCAGGCGGATGAACACGAGACTCTGGTGGAGGAGTTCCGCCACACCGCCGAGCATCTGGGGATCTCCGGACGTATTCGCATCGAACCGCAGATCAGCCCCGGCGAGGTCGCACACCACATGCAGGCCGCGGATGTATTCCTCTACCCATCGCTGTTCGAGAGCTACGGCATGGTTGTGGCCGAAGCCCTGGCGGCAGGTCTGCCGGTTGTAGCCAACAGTACCGGCGGCATCCCCGAAGTCGCCGGACCGGGAGAGGCGGTCCTGCTGTGCAGCGGCCCTACCCCCACAGCTCTCAGCGAAGCCTGGCACCATGCCTTGCAGTCGGTTTTAACGGACAGAGAGTATCGCGCACAGCTGAGCAGAGCTGCCGTCGCCAGGGCCCGTACTCTTCCGGCCTGGCCGGATACCGCCGCCGCAGTTCTGACAGCACTGGAGAAGGACAAATGAAATTCCGGCTCACCTATACACAATGGAAATACCTGCAGTCACTGCTGGCACTGATTTTTATTGCCGATCTCTGCGTAGCTCCCGCAGGAGTACAGAAACTGCGGTGGTGGTTTCTGGGACTATTGTACCTGCATATGGCTCTGCTCCTGCCGGTTATCGGCGCATCTCTCCTGAGGCCGGCTAACCTGCTCACCCTGACCCGGGCCTTCGGCACACTGCCGCTGGTTTTACTGTTCGAAGCCCGCGAAAACACCTCTCCGGTACTCCTGTCGGCAGTTATTCTTCTGGTGTGTACCGACCTGGCCGACGGATACCTTGCCCGCCGATTCGGCGCAAGCGAATCCGGAGCAAAGCTCGATGAAGAGACCGATGCATGGTTTACCCTCGTACTCGCACTTCTTCTGTACCGCAGCGCCGGGTATACCGCCTGGGTCTTGGCCTTCGGGGCAATCAGGTATCTGTTTGTGCTCCTGTTCGCATTCACCGGAAAAAGAGAGGTGTATCCGCCCCGGTTCTCCAATTTTTCCAGGCGTGTGTGTGCCGTTTCGGTTTCGACCCTGGCCGGTGGATTCGCCCTGTTTCTGCCAACCTGGCTGCGGACGGCGGCCCTCGTGGTTGGCTTGATCGCACTGCTCGCTTCCTTTCTGTGGGAAACATATCTGAATGTACACAGCAGCCGCTTTCAGACCCTTTCGGGTCTGGTCAAGTCGTTTCTCATTTACTACGCAATTCCTACCAAGCGCATTCGTATGCAGCGCCTCTACGGACAATTCATCGGCCGGGGAAGCCTGGCCTTCGACATCGGTTCGCACCTGGGCAATCGCATAGGCGTGTGGTCGCGGCTCGGGGCGCAGATAGTTGCCCTAGAACCGAACCCGGATTGCCGGCCGGTCATTGAAGCCCTGCACGGGAGGAGAGAAAACCTCACCTTTCTGCCGGTTGCAGCCGGCGCCCGCAGCGGCAAGGCCGTGCTTTACTGTGATCCAGTGCACCCAACTCTGAATACCCTCTCCTCGGATTGGATTCGGACGGTGAAGGCCACTACCCCGTTTGCCCGTATTCACTGGACAAAAGAGTGTGAGACCGAGGTGCTTACTCTCGACACACTGATCCGGGAGTACGGGGTGCCGGATTTCTGCAAAATAGATGTGGAAGGCTTTGAACTGGAGGTGCTGAAGGGCCTATCGGTTCCACTTCCGGCCCTGTCGGTAGAGTATCTGCCCTCGGCAATAGAAGAGGCCTGCCGCTGCATCGAACGGCTGCAGAGCCTGGGCCGCTACGAGTTCAATCTCTCGGCCCGCGAGACCATGCGGCTGAAGTGGAAGCGGTGGCAGACCGCGGATGCAGTGTGCAATGAGCTGAGAGCCCTCTCGCTTACGGCCGCCGCCGGGGATGTCTACGCCCGGCTCGAAGCTCAGGGAGGACCTGCGTGAAGGATAGCCCGGGTATCTCGAAGCTGCTTGCCGCCGCTGCGGCGGTCTATGCACTCGTCTGTCTGCTCAACATACTGCTGGGTGCCTACGTCTGGTTTCCCCGGTATGAATGGCGCTGGATCTTTATCCCCCTCCCGGAGGCGGCTGCCTCGGCTTTGATTCTGCTAGGCTTCGGCTCTCACACCACCCGTTCTGTTTCTCCGATACTCACCAGGATACTCCTATTTCTGTTCACTCTGCTGTTTTTGGCCTTGCTGCTTTTCTCCTCAATAGAGGCCTTTTTCCAGCATGTGTATCTGCGAACCTTCGACATTCGGGCCAACATCCCGCTTATGTCTCACTTTTTCAATATGTTGTTCGATACCGAACTCTTTTCCCGACCTCTCTTTCTGATCCTTCCGGCTATAACTGTATTCGGCCTTACTGCCGCTCTGTTCTGGACTCTGTTCCGCCGCACAAGCCCGGTTATAGGCCGCTTGCCCCGCAACCCCAGTTTGAGTATTGCCGCCTTCGCTCTCCTATTCTCCATCATCGCAACTCCGGCCCAGCCGGCGGCAGTACGGCTCATTGATCAACTCTTTTTCTATGAAAAGAAGCTGGTCGGTGCGGCCGTACCCATTTTAGACCCCTCCAGTTCGAGCGGATCCTATATCCGGGATGCGCAAAGTTTTGCTCTGCCGGGCATAAAGGACAAAAATATTCACCTGGTAATCGTCGAGTCGTACGGTACCACCATTTTTACCAATCCTCACCACTATGCCCGACTAAAGGACTTCTATCGTCAGCAGGAGGATCTGCTGCAGGAATCGGGCTTTCACATATTCAGTCATGCCTATGACTCAACTACCTTCGGCGGCACTTCCTGGCTCGCCGATGCAACCATCCTCAGCGGCACAGAAATCCGCAGTCAGGTAGAGTACGACCGGGTGGTGAAAAACAAGACTCCGAACCTGCTGCATCTGCTCTCCAAATCCGGCTACCGGACAGTGCTCTCGGCTCCCGGTTCCAAGTTTATGACCGAAGAGTATACCGGTTTCTACACTTACGACTCCTATGTATTGCATGAAGATTTCGAGTACACCGGGCCCTTCTTTACCTTCGGTGAACTGCCCGATCAGTACCAACTGCACTACATTCACTCGAGCATCCTCGAGCATTCCTCGCCCTCACCGCATTTCGCCCAATACATTCTTTGCTCCAGCCATGTCCCCTGGAACTATATTCCCCCCTACATTGATACCTGGCGAGGGTTCAACAACGGGCGAATATATTACGATCGGGCCCGCAACACCTGGTACAACAACTCATGGGCCCTGGGCAGTGAACTATTCGAAGGCTATGCCCACTCGATACGTTACTCTCTCGAGTCGGCCTTCGGATATGCCCGGGCGCATTTAGATGAAGACGATTTACTGATTATTATCGGAGATCACCAGCCCAAATTTCCGGTGAGTGAAAAGGGGGCCGGATTCGGGGTTCCCATCCACATTATCGCAAAGGATCATTCGATTGCATCGCCCTTTCTCCGTTACGGGTATGAAAGCGGAATTCTTCCGCCGCGCCTTTCCAATCTGCCCGGTTTAGAGCGCTTTCTCGACCACCTCCTTTCGGTAGCAGATGGCCGCTTTCTCAATCCGCGCCCGGCCGCGGCACCCTTGAACATTCCTAAGTGATTTTCTCGAACCGCAGAAGAAGGTACTTGATATCGCCGCCCAGTAAGAGCCGCTGCAATGCATCGCCGCCCAGCAGATTGTTCCAGAAGGGGGAATCTACCGGCAGCCAGCCCAGCAGCTTCACCAGTATGCGGATTCCGATATCTCTGGGGCGGTTCAGCTCGAGATAAGGGGTCAGATCGTCGGTATTCCTCAGAACAAAGCCGTGCTTCTCTGCGAGTCTGCGGGTCTGGTCGGCAGAGTACAAACTCTGTACCTGCCATCCGCGCTTGAACCGTGCCAGTATTCGTGTACGCCCAGGATCCCCTGCCCCCGGCTGAGACGCGAGAAAATCATCACAGACGAATAGTCTGCCGCCGCTGCGTAAGAGGCGAGCCGATTGTGCAAAGAAGAGCTCGGCATCGGGCATGTGCAGAAAGGATTCAATGGCATAGGCAGCGTCATACGGCGGGGACAGCTGCGCGGACAGGTGCGGATCGGTAAAATCACCGGCAGTCAGACTGCATCTTTCGGCACACCCGGCCCTCTCTATCAGCTGCTGCCCGATCTCGGCCTGCCGCGGGCTGATAGTCACCCCATCTAGCCGGACGGGGCTTGTCCCGTCGGAGGTATGGTCGGCGAGATACAGCATGCTTCCACCCACACCGCAGCCGATATCCAAGACTTTTTCAGGCGCGGCACTGCCCAGCGACGCGGCGATCCGCGCATTTACATAGTTCATGGCCTGTTGGCGGGTTTCAACTCCTTTTGCCCATACAGCCCGGTGAATGGCTTTACTCTCGCCACCGTGACCGTATTTGAGAAAGCGGGTGGTATTGCTGTCATAGTAGCGAATTATTTCATTACTCACTATACTTCTTATATAGGAGGAATGGTGCAGGCGCAAGGGAGGCACAGGAATTTTCTACTGCTGCTGGGCGGTCAGCTGGTCTCCAAGCTGGGATCGAGCGTGTATCTGGTGGCAGTTATACTGTTTATTAAGCAACTCACCGGCAGCCCCGGAGCCCTGGGACTGTTTCAGTTCATCGCGTATCTGCCGATTGTGGCCCTCACCCCGATCGGCGGCATCTGGGCTGATTCCGCCTATAAAAAGCAGCTGATAGTCGGGGCTGATATCCTACGAGGATGCGTAATGATTATGCTGGGGATAGCAGCTCTGCAGGGGATACTCACATTTCCCCTGCTGTTGGCCGGGACCTTCGTCGTATCGAGCTGCACCGCCCTGTTTCTGCCGGCCGTCCACGCCCTTTTCCCGGAAATAGTAGCGCCGCAGGAAATCAAATCGCTCAACTCGATAAAAAGCACATCTCTGCTCACCGCCAATTTTGCCGGCACCTCGCTGGGAGGCGCTGCCTTCGCCCTTTTCGGCCCGGCGGTACTCTTTCTGGCAAATGGAATCTCATTCAGCCTTTCAGCAATTCCCGAGGCCTGCATAGAATACCGCTCTCCGGCGGACGAGCAGCTGCCGTCACTCTCCCGCTTTCGGCCGCGGATAAAACGTCAGATCAGCGAGCTGCGCACCTATATTCGCAGCAACCCCGGCCTCAGCCCGCTGCTGATCTCCTACAGCTTCGTAAACAGCCTGTATCCGCCGGTAATACTGGCTCTGCCCTTTCTGCTGGAGCAGCGCTACGGGTTCGGCCCCCATCTGTTCGGAATCGCGCTGGCCCTGCTTCTGGCCGGAGGGGGGGCCGGGGCTCTGTTATACGGATTCTTGCCGGGCCGCCGGCAGTACAACCGCAGCTTGCTGTCCTCGGCTCTGGCCCTGCTGGCACTTCTGCTGATTCTACTGTGGCCCCTGGCTTCGCCGGTGTACATGTGGATCGCGCTGCCAGCCGCCGGGGCGGCAATCGGAGTAGTACATCAAATTATCACTACCTCGCTTTACCGCCATATTCACCCCTCGGCCCGGGGGAAAATATTCGGTATTATGGAATCGATGGCCTCCTTCTCCGTGCCGCTCGCATATGCAGCCGCAGGAGTACTGATTGAGCTCTTCCTCGCGAGCTTACCGCTTTTCTTTGCAGCGATGGGTACGGCAGTAGCCCTGTCGGTTGTGGCAATCCACTTTTTCAGCAGAATTGGGGATTTCATCTCAAAAGACCGCCTTTATCCGGCCGAAGATGCCGAGAATTTGTAAACTATTCCAAATTTTTTTCAGTATAACAAACAAAACCTAGTTACAATCCTGTTTTCCTTTGCTACACTGGCTCTCGCAAAATCTACAACATCTATTCGAAGGAGGACGAAGTGCAGGATAATCAAAGTTCTCACACAGTCAAACCATTTATTCCTGCGAGTGAATCGAAGCCGGAACTCACCTTACTGGCAATTGTCATAGGTGCACTGATGGCGGTTGTCTTCGGTGCGGCCAACGCCTATATCGGCCTGATAGTCGGTATGACCATCAGTGCTTCTATTCCGGCCGCGGTTATCTCGATGGGAATTATTCGCGGTGTATTACGGCGCGAATCGATCCTGGAAAACAACATTGTTCAGACCATCGGTTCGGCAGGTGAATCATTGGCCGCCGGTGCAATTTTTACCCTGCCGGCCTTGTACGTCTGGGCCAATACACTGGAAGGCTACACGATTCCGAGCCTCACAAAGGTAACGGTAATCGCCATCATCAGTGGGCTGCTGGGTGTATTTCTCATGGTCCCGCTACGGCGCGCCCTGATTGTAAAAGAGCATGGTACCCTGCCCTATCCGGAAGGTACCGCATGTTCCGAAGTACTGATCGCCGGAGAGAAGGGCGGTGCCAGTGCCAAGACCGTTTTCACCGGTCTGGGAATCGGCGCTCTTTACAAATTCGTCGCCGACGGCATCAAGCTCTTCAAGGGTTCCATTGAATGGGAGATCCCCGGCTACAAGGATGCCGCCATCGGAGCCAATACCTATCCGGCCCTGCTGGGTGTCGGGTTTATCGTCGGTCCGCACATTGCCGCATATATCTTTGCCGGTGGCGCCCTCGGATGGCTGGTGGTCATTCCGATGATCAGTTATTTCGGCGGAGCACTGAGCGAGACCATCTATCCCGCCTCCAGCCTCATCAGCGAACTCGGCTTCTGGGGTATCTGGGACAACTACATCCGCTATATCGGTGCCGGTGCGGTTGCCTTTGGTGGTATCTTCTCTCTGATCAAAAACCTGCCCCTCATCTGGGACACGTTCAAGAAGGCCATGGGCGGCTTTTCTGCGGCAGGTGAGGAGAGCGCCCAGCGTACCGACAACGATCTTTCGATGAAGGTCGTACTGATCGGTGTAGGTATCATCATCCTCTTCATGATGGCAACCAACTACATTCCGGTCGGCATAGTCGGCGCCCTGATCATTGCGATTTTCGGATTCTTCTTTGCCACTGTATCGGCCCGGCTGGTCGGTTTGGTCGGTTCCAGTTCTAACCCGGTCAGCGGTATGACTATTGCAACCCTTATCATCACCGCCTCTATCTTCAAGGGCATCGGCTTCACCGGCGTCCCGGGAATGGTCGGAGCCCTGGTGGTCGGTACCATCATCGCAATCATTGCCGCACTGGCTGGTGACACCAGTCAGGACCTCAAAACCGGTTTTCTGGTAGGCGCGACCCCGAAACGCCAGCAGCTCGGTGAGATTGTCGGGGTAGTTGCCAGTGCCCTGGTCATCGGGGTAGTACTGGCACTGCTGAACAATGCTTACGGATTCGGCTCTAAGGAGCTTCCGGCTCCCCAGGCAACCCTGATGCGTCTGGTAATCGAGGGGGTTATGAACGGTAATCTGCCCTGGGTACTGGTATTTACCGGTGTCGGTATCGGTCTGGTACTCGAACTGCTGCGGGTTCCGGTCCTGCCGGTAGCGGTCGGTCTCTACCTCCCGATCCATCTCTCCACTCCGATTATGGTCGGCGGACTGGTCCGCGGCCTTCTCGACCGCAAAAAGAATCTGGATGCAGAAACCAAGGAACACAAGGTTCGCAGCGGAGTGCTGTATGCCTCCGGACTGGTTGCCGGTGAAGGACTCATCGGTATCCTGCTGGCCATCTTTGCCACTATACCTGTGGCAGCCGGATCCCTGGCCGACCTAGTTGGTTTTGGAAACGGCGTGCTCGGCCAGGCCGGTGGTTTGATTTTCTTCATCCTGCTGGTACTTACCTTAGTCGCAGCTTCGTTCTGGAGCACACCGACTCAGGAATAACATATACACCACTATTGAAAAGCGGTCCGGCCCGCCGGGCACACTGTCCAATGCGGCACTCCGTCCGCGATGGCCGGCCGCTGCTTCTATTTCGCTGTTCAAATCAAGAGGGAATTGACGTGAGAAGAAAACAGGAACCTGAAAAAAATTACCTCGATTTCGTGCCGGACCGCACCGCGCACATTAGGTGGCGCCGTTTAGATGACGGTACAGTGCAGCTGACAATCAGGAGAACAGGCTTTTTCAACCGGGTATCTCAGAAGATTTTTGGTGCGCCCGAGTACTCGTATATCGATCTGGACAAGCTGGGCAGCTTCGTATGGCAGCAGATTGACGGAGTCAGAACTGTGCACGAGAT
>JAASTM010000058.1 GCA_021767325.1 Spirochaetales bacterium | reverse complement strand
GGTAGAGTTTTAATATGAGGGTGAGGATGAGAACGGTATGAACGAAGTTCTGTCGCAGGATGAAATAGATCAGCTACTCACAGCAATATCAACCGGTGAAATCGAAAGCGAATCCTCGGCCCCGGCGGCTCAGGACCAGCGGAAGATCAAGATCTATGATTTCAAGCGGCCGGACAAGTTTTCGAAAGAGCAGATTCGTACCGTTTCAATAATGCACGAAACATTTGCCCGGCTCACTACTACAGCCCTTTCTGCGCAGCTGCGGAGCATGGTGCATGTACACGTGGCCTCGGTAGACCAGTTGACTTACGAGGAGTTCATCCGGTCAATTCCCAATCCGACCACCCTCGGAATTATAAATATGGATCCCCTAAAGGGGTCCGCCATACTGGAAATCGATCCGGCTATCACCTTTTCGGTTATCGACAGACTCTTCGGTGGGCAGGGCGAGGGCACCAAAGTAAACCGCGACCTGACTGATATAGAGCAGTCGGTAATGGAAGGTATAATAGTGCGGATCCTGGGCAATCTGCGCGAGGCCTGGAGTCAGGTAATCGACCTGCGTCCGCGTCTGGGACAGATCGAGACTAATCCTCAATTCGCCCAGATCGTGCCACCCACCGAGATGGTTGTTCTGGTAACCCTGGAGACGAAGGTCGGCGAGGTAGAGGGAATGATGAACTTCTGTATTCCCTACCTTACAATTGAGCCGATCATTTCGAAATTGTCGGCCCAGTACATGTACTCATCGGTACGTAGTGGAGCCACCACTGAAAACCTAAACATCCTGAAGGACCGGCTGTCGAATATTGAGGTGTCGGTGGTGGCCGAAGTGGGCAGCATGCAGCTGACCGTACGGGACGTGCTTTCGCTTCGACAGGGTGATGTAGTGAGATTTCCGAATGTACAAACCAAGGATCCGATGACCTTGAAGATCGGCAATCGCAGAAAGTTTGAGTGCCGACCGGGAATCATGGCGAATAAAGTAGCGGTACAGATAACCGAAAAATTGGAAGATATTACGAAGGACGAGTTCGAAGAGCTCGTTGCAGAAGAAGGAGAAGAGTAATGAGTGATGGTTCTCTCTCTCAAGATGAAATTGATGCATTATTGCAGGGAAGCAGCATGGATTTTGGCGGCCAGGACTCTTCCTCCTCCGGTGGGGGCGGAGAAGCTGGGCTTTCCGATCAGGAAAAACAGCAGTTCGCCCAGATATTAGGACAAATTGTTCAATCTCAGGGTTCCAATCTCTCCGGAATGATCGGAGAAACAGTAACCCTGCAGACACCCTCCATTGAGGTTGTTGCGGCTGAAAACGCAGGGCAGAACCTGCCCGCGAGCCTGGTCGAGGTTAAGATAGATTATTCCGAAGGTCTGAGCGGGTTTCACTCCTATCTGATTCCCGAAGACGCCGCCACGACTATTGCCGGTAAAATGATGGGTCAGAGCGACGTCGAGTTGAACGAAGCGGCCCTCTCGGCTCTGGATGAAGCCGGAAACACATTGGCCGGTTCGGCTGCCACCAGTATAGGTGACACAATCGGGGCAACTGTGATGAACTCTCCGGGAAGCACCAATAAGGTATCGAACGGTGAGGTACAGGCCCCCAGCGGGCAGGTAGTCAAAGCCACCTATCCGCTGACCATAGACAACGAACCGGAGACCACGCTGGTGGAGTTTTTCGAGCTGCCGGTGGTCAAATCTATACTGCAGGCGGCCGGGGGTGGTCGTCAGCAGGCGGCTCCTCAGGCCCAGCCTCAGCAGCAGATGGGCGGCCAGATGGGGGGGCAAATGGGCGGCGGACAAATGCAGCAGCCCGGAATGGGGCAACAGCAGATGGGCGGCGGCCAGATGTGGGGCGGTCAGCAGGCCCAGTTCGGCGGACAGGCTATGGCCGGTACTCCCGGCATGGGCGGAGCGAATGTACAGGCGGTACAGTTTCCCAACTTGAATCCGCAGTCCGGCGGCAGTGAGCAGGGAAATATCGGTCTGTTAATGGACGTGTACATGGAGATGACGGTCGAACTGGGACGGACCCGTCGTCTTATCAAAGATATTCTGGGAATGGGCGAAGGTACCATCATCGAGCTGGATAAACTGGCCGGCGAACCTGTTGATATCCTCGTCAATCACAAACTTATTGCCCGGGGAGAGGTAGTAGTTATTGATGAAAACTTCGGAGTGCGGGTCACTGAGATCGTATCTCCGATGGACAGGGTTGAGGGTATGACTTAACCTTCGGCCTATACATACAAATACATCAACGGCGAGCGATGTAGATAATTGGGAGGGGACGTGAAACGCGTATTTATTATCATCGCCTTGGCCGGAGTGCTGTTTCTGAGTGGGTTGCCTGCGTGGACTCAAAGTAACGCAGGTTCGGAAGCAGACACATCGGCACAAAGCGCCGCAGCCGCTCAGAGTGCTCAGGAGAGCACCGGAGCAGAAGCTGCGGAGACGACAAATACCGGGACGGAGCAGCCGTCCGCGGTAAACGAAGAAGAGCTTGTTATTCGTGACACTCAATCACCGCAAGTAGAGCTCGAAGAGGGCCTGAATACCTTCACCGTGTGGGACTTTCTGCGCATGGTGTTAGTATTAGGCGGGGTGATTGCTGCCATCTATGGAGTGTTTTTTCTTCTCAAGCGCGTGGGCAATCCGCGTACTCAACCGGACAGTCTCATTAACGTACTCTCCACACAGAACCTGCAGGGGAACCGCTCACTGCATCTGGTAGAGGTTGGAAACGAGGTCTTTCTAGTCGGTTCGGCCGAAGGAGGAGTTCAGCTGGTTTCCAGAATCGAAGAGAGAGAGACTCTGGATGCCATTCATCTTTATCGATCGCAGATGAGCGCCGGCACCAAGACTTTCCAGAATGCCCTGAAGGGGATTTTTTCGAAGGGAAGTGCCGCTGAGCCTCAACCCGCCGCCAACGGGTCGGCCAGCACGGCCGGCTCGACCGGCAATCAGGGCGGCAGCATCGGCGGGAGTGCAGTCTTTCTGCAGCAGCAGAGAGAGCGATTGAAGAATATGTAATGGGATTAAGACTGGGGGGGGAATGAAAAAACGCATATTTTTCTTGTTAATTATCGTGGTGATACATCTGTGTGCCGCCGGAGCGCTGTTTGCTCAGGAGGCGGTGGCGGAAACCGACCAGGGCATAAACATTCCGTTTATCGATATCACTGTCCAGGAACCGCAAAACAATCAGGAAGTGGCGCTCAGTCTGCAGATCCTGCTGCTGTTGACGGTTATTACTCTATCACCTTCAATCATCATCCTGATGACCAGTTTTCTGCGTATCGCGATTGTACTGGATTTTATCCGGCGCGCACTCTCGCTGCAGCAGGTGCCGCCGAATCAGGTCATGATGGGGGTCGCCCTGTTTCTCACGCTCTTCATCATGTGGCCGACTATAGACAATGTGTACCAGGAGGCCTTTCAACCCTTTGCCGAAGGTGAAATCGGAATCGAGGAGATGTATGACGAGGCGATCTCACCTATGCGCATCTTCATGTACCGCCAGATGGATGATAACCACGAGATGATTCAGCTGTTCATGCGGATGCGCGGGCTTCCAAAGCCGGCCAACTTCTCGGAAGTCCCCACCTATGTATTGATTCCGGCATATGTACTGCATGAACTTACGGTAGCCTTCAAAATCGGGATTCTGCTGTTCATACCCTTTATAGTTATCGACATGGTGGTAGCTTCCACCCTCATGTCAATGGGAATGATCATGCTGCCGCCGATTATGATCTCGCTGCCGTTCAAGATCATTCTGTTCGTACTGGTTGACGGTTGGGGCTTGATAACCCAGCAGCTCATACAGAGCTTTAATTAGGAAGCGGGATAGGAGGAGATTATGAGCATAGGAATGGCTGCCAATATTATGCAGAGCGGGGTCTTTCAGGTTCTTATCATCGCCGCACCCATGCTGATCATCGGGGTTGCGGTAGGATTGGTGATTTCGATTTTTCAGGCTACCACCAGTATCCAGGAGCAGACCCTGACCTTTGTACCCAAAATCGCGGCTATCTTGGCCAGCGTGGCGTTCTTCGGGCCGTGGATGCTGCAGTCGATGCAGCAGTTCACCTTTAAAATACTCAATTTGATTTCGCAGATGGGAGGCTAAAGCGCGGTGAATATCGACCTTATGGCCGAAAATGCACAACTCTTTCTCATACTTTTCACTCGCGTTTTTGCGATGCTCAGTGTCGCACCGCTGCTCTCCTCACGGGCGATTCCCGGGGTTGCCCGGGTTGCACTGGGGCTGTTTACCGCAGTCATGATTTTTCCCTGGGTGTATGAAGCCGGCTATCCCATGCCCGGCAACGGGGTTCAGTATATGTTTCTCCTGGTAGGCGAAGCACTGATTGGTATCAGCCTGGGCTTTGTCCTCACTGTAATTTACGCGGCCTTCCTGGTGGCCGGACAGTACTTCTCCTTTCAGATGGGGTTCGGGGCTTCGCAGGTGTACGATCCGATGGCCCAGGTACAGATACCCCTGATGGGACAGTTCTTGAATATCATCGCCATGTTCGTGTTTATCATTGTCGGTGGTTTTCAGAAACTGTTTTTAGCGGGAGTATTGCGTTCATTTCAGGTGATGCGGGCGGTGGATATCATCTCCAGCCGGAAGGGACTGCTGGATCTGATTCTCGGTAGCCTCTCCGAGCTATTTCGGCAGGCGCTGATTATCTCTTTCCCGATCCTAGGGACCCTGCTGCTGATTTCGGTGTCCATGGGACTGCTGGCCAAAGCCGCACCCCAGATGAACCTGCTGATGCTTGGGTTCCCGATTAAAATTGGCATCGCCTTTGTAATGATCATGGTTACTATGCCCTTTTTAATGGAGGCGTTTGCACGCATTATCGATGCCAGCTTCCTGGAAATTATGCGCTACCTGGCCGATGTCGAGCGGGGAGGTTCGGTATGAGTGAATGGCTCAACCTAGATGAATACTACCGCCGGCTTCTCGGACTCGAGACGGCGGGCGGCGCTGCAGAGCCCGGCTCTACCGGAGCCTCTGCTCCCGGAACCACCGCCACCGCTGCCGGCAGCTTTGCTATTCATCTGCAGTGGTTTGCCGCTGAAGACGAAGGGCGAACCGAAGAGCCCACCGAACACAAAATCCGCAAAGCCCGTGAGGACGGCAAGGTAGCCAAGAGCTCCGAGTTTACATCCGCGCTGGTGCTCTTGTTCCCGATCATTGCCATCGGCATTATGGCCCCCAGAATGTGGGCTACCATGGAGGAGATGCTGACATTTTTTCTGAAGCTTTCTACCGAGCTCGATCCAGCCCGGGAAGCCCAGATTGTCCCGGCCTTTTTCAATTACTTCATACGACTGTTCGCGCCTCCGGCGCTGATAGCCTTTGTGGCGGCCCTGCTGGCGAATCTGCTGCAGGTAGGCTTCCTGTTCAGTACTAAGCCGATCACCCCCGACTTCAGCAAGATCGCTCCGAACTTTTCACGGTTTCTGCAGAAATCATTTTTTTCCGGCGAGGCGCTGTTCAACTTCTGGAAATCAATCATGAAGGTTGTGGTTATCGGCATCATTGCGTACATAAACATCCGCATCGAGATGGATATGATTATCCAGTTTGTAAATGCACCGTACCAGTACTCACTGGTAAATATAGCCGGTATTGCCTTCCGAATTCTAGTCGAAGCGGCGATTGCTATGCTCTTGATGTCCCTTCCGGATTATCTGTTCCAGCGCAAACAGCACCTCGATTCTTTGAAAATGACGAAACAGGAAGTAAAAGAAGAGCGCAAAACCATGGAGGGTGATCCGCTGATCCGCAGCCGGCTCAGGGAACGGATGCGGGATATGCTGAATCAGAACATGATGCAGAATGTGCCGGAGGCCGATGTGGTGGTCACCAACCCGACCCACTATGCCATCGGACTCGAATGGAAGCAGGAGAAGATGAACGCACCCATGGTCATTGCCAAAGGGCAGGACCATATTGCCCAGAGAATTAAGGAGATTGCCCGGGAAAATGAGGTGCCGGTAATCGAAAACAAACCCCTGGCCCGGGCCCTGTATGCGGAAGTGGAGATCGGAGATGAAATCCCCGAGCAGTATTACGAGGTCATGGCAATCGTACTGTCCGAGGTATATCGAATGAAAGAGCAGGAGAGGGTATCTTAATTGAACTATTGGAAACAGAGTGAAGGAGAATATTATGGCTGATATTTCCGGCACATTGCGGGGATCTCTGCTGAACGGCCGCAACGATATACTGGTAGCAGTAGGTGTAATCGCTGTTATCGCGATGATGATTATACCATTGCCGGCGTTTATGCTCGATCTGTTGATGGCCTCGAACCTGGTGTTCAGTCTGCTGGTTATTCTGATCGTACTCTACACAAGGCGCGCGCTGGAGTTTTCCGTTTTCCCGACTCTTCTCCTGATTTCGACGGTCTTCGGTCTGGCTCTGAATGTGAGCTCGACACGTCTCATCCTCTCGCAGGGAAGCGAATTCGACGGCAAGATCGTGCGGGCTTTTGCAACCTTTGTCGTCGGTACCTCGGGAACCGAGGGTCTGGTTATCGGTTTTATTATCTTCATCATTCTGATTTCGGTGCAGTTTATCGTTATTACCAAGGGTGCCACTCGCGTCGCGGAAGTTGCCGCACGATTTACCCTGGATGCACTGCCCGGTAAACAGATGGCCATTGAAGCGGCCTATAATTCGGGTACACTGAGTGAAGAGGAAGCTACCAAACAGAAAAACGATCTGCAGAAGGAAGTTGATTTCTACGGAGCTATGGACGGTGCCTCGAAGTTCGTTTCGGGAAACGTAAAGGTCGGTATTTTGATCACCGCCATCAATATAGTCGGCGGATTGATTGTGGGTACCACCATTCACGGCGAATCACTTGGATTGGCAGCCAACACCTATGTGTCACTGACCGTTGGTGACGGACTGGTGACCCAGTTTCCGGCCCTGTTCATATCTACTGCAACCGGCTTGATCGTGACACGGGCTATATCCGACGGTACTTTCGGGTCGGATGTCTCCCAACAGTTCAGCCAGCATTCACGGGTCTACTGGATCGCTGCCATATTTCTCCTCTTCCTGTCGATTCTGCCCGGTTTTCCGACCCTGGTGCTGATTCCCCTTTCCCTGTTGATCGGCTTTTTGGCCTACCGGCTTTCACGCAAGCATATCGCTGAGGAGCAGGCCGCCCGGCAGACCGAAGAAGCGGCGCCGCAGGAAACCGAGCCGCAGGACGTGTCGCCGGTCGTACCGCTCGACCCGCTGTCCCTGGAGCTGGGCTACGGTCTTATCCCTCTGGTCGACAAGGATCAGGGGGCCGAACTGCTCGACCGGATTACCCGTATACGGCGGGAATCTGCGCTTGAGCTCGGTCTGGTGGTACCCAGAATACGGATTATCGATAACATGCGCTTAGAACCGAGTGAATACAGTGTGAAGATAAAAGGGGTGGAGGTCGGCCGCGGAAAACTCAAGACGGGATTTTATCTGGCTATCAACCCGGGGGATGTGAGCGAAGAGATCGAAGGTGAAGCGACTACCGACCCGGCCTTCGGACTGCCGGCTCTGTGGATCGACGAGGCTCACCGGGAAGAGGCCGAACGCTCGGGTTACACGGTGGTGGACAGTCCTTCCATTATCGCTACCCACCTCACCGAGATCATCAAGCGGCATGCCCACGAAATGCTCGGACGTCAGGAAGTCAAGTCGATACTGGACACCCTGCGTGAGAACTATCCGGCGGTGGTCGATGATGTGAACAAGTCGCTGTCCCTCGGAGAAATCCAGAAAGTACTGCAGAGCTTATTGCAGGAACGGGTTTCAATCCGTAATATGGTGCCCATATTGGAAACCCTGGCCGATTATGCACCGGTTTCTAATAATGTAGCTTTTCTGGTAGAGAAGGCTCGTCAGTCCCTCGGACGGCAGATCTGTCTGCAGTACGCCGATGAAAACCGGGTATTGCGGGTGCTGACAATTGAGCCGTCCCTCGAGCAGGAGATTATTGATTCCCGGGTAGAAACCGCCAAAGGTCCGGTGGCTTCTCTCGAACCGGAGAAGCACCGTGCGTGGATCAATACGGCAACTAATGCGGTTCATCAGATACAGCAGTTGGGGTACATGCCGGTACTGCTCTGTTCGGAAGCGGCCCGCAGGCTGGTTCGGCAGAGTCTGGAGCGGGATATCCCCGATGTTGCGGTCTTATCGGTACCGGAGGTGGTATCGGATATAACCACGGAAGGACTGGGTGAAATCGTCCTGGATACCCAGGTACAGCAGTCATGAAAAGGATAGGATATGCAGTATTTTACTGAACAAGCCCCGACCCATCACGAAGTGTTGGAAAAAATCCGCCATAAATACGGCGAGCGGGCCAAGATTTTGACTCATCGGACGGTTCGCTTAGGCGGTTTTCTGGGTATGTTCTCGAAAGAGGGGGTCGAAATGACCGGTTATATAGCCCAAGAAACCCCGGCCAAGCAGAAAGCTCGTGTCCAGGAGGAGAAACAGAAAATCCTGGAGAGTGTGCGCGGTGACAAAACGCTGCAAAAGGTGCTCGAAGAGGTACAGTCGCTCAAGCAGCAGTTTGAAACCTACACCCCGGCCAAAGAGAAAGAGGAACACCCGGTATTCGCCCAGGTTACCGAGGTGCTTTCTTCGAATGAGTTCAGTTTTCAATTCATTCAGAATCTACTGGAACGGGTACGTCAGGAGCTCAGCTACGAGCAGTTGAATGATACCGATTTTGTCCTGGCACAGGTCTTGGAGTGGATTGGCGAGAGTGTTCCCGTAAAAGAGAGCTATCGTGAGGGCAAACCCCGGATAATAATCCTGATCGGACCGACCGGAGTGGGAAAGACCACTACCATTGCTAAGCTTGCGGCCATTCACAGCCTGGGAAGCAAGGGTGAACGATCCAAGGATGTGCGTATCAT
>JAASTM010000057.1 GCA_021767325.1 Spirochaetales bacterium | reverse complement strand
CCTCCGGATCGGCGGCCTTGATAATCTGCTTCAGCTTGGGCATCTCCCGGGCCCGGGTAATACACAGCAGCACATTCTTCGACTTGCGGGTGTACATCCCCTGCCCGTTCAACCCGGTCACTCCGCGCTCCAGCCCATCCAGCAGCGCATCGGCAATCTCCTCCGACTTGTCACTGATAATAATCGCCAGCTTGGCGTAGTCCACGCCCTCCAGCACCAGGTCGATCACCCGCGCCCCTACAAAAATCGAAATCCCGGCATACAAGCCCAGCTCGATATTGTTGAACACCAGCGCCGCCGACACCACCACACACACGTCCACAAAAAACAGCAGCTTCCCCAAACTGATAAATGGGATCATATGCGACAGCAGCTTGGCCATCAAATCGGTGCCCCCGGTGGTGGCATTGCGCGAGAAGACAATCCCAATCCCCAGCCCCAGCAGCGCTCCTCCCATCAGCGCCGCCAGCAAAAGGTCCTCGGTCAGCAGCGGGACCCACACCGTCGCATCGATTAGCACCGACAGCAGCACCGTCGCCACCAGCGTCTTCACCCCGAAGTGCCGCCCGTGCACCACAATCCCGGCAATAAACAGCGGCACGTTCAGCGCCAGCATCGTCACCCCCACCGGAAACCGGAACAGGTGAAACAGAATAATCCCGATACCGCCGACCCCGCCCGGGGCAATCCGGTTGGGCGTCAAAAACAGATTGAAGCTAAACGCCGCAATCAAACAACCGACAAAAATAAACAGGTAATCCTTCCAGTACTTGGAAACCGCGCGTGTGATGCTTTGCATGCCGCCATTATAGCCGAGCCACACCCCTTGTACAATCAAATATAATCGGGGGAGCGCCCCCGCGCTCCATAGCCGCGGGGCCCAGACTGGGGCTCCCGGGCGCTCTTCTCGCTCCGCTCCTCCGCTCCGCGAGGCGCCCGGGGCGGGCTATTCCGCTCCCCCCTTAGAGCGTCTTTTGCTATATAGGGTTTTTCCTAAGTTGCGTCGTGCCAACTTTTGGGGGCTATTGGTTGATACTTCAATTTGAATATCGGCTAAAATGCTTAGAGAAAAGGGGGCGTAAGAAAGGC
The DNA here is from genome assembly GCA_021767325.1 of Spirochaetales bacterium. Next base: position 7,870 of record JAASTM010000057.1, on the reverse strand, counting down.
CAACATTATGCTTGACAAACATAATGTTGGTTGTGCATAATATTTATATGAAGAGTACTCGCGACAGATTCGTAAATCGTACACGCGAACTTTCGATTCTCGAAAAAGACTTCCGGACGGCCCGGGTCATTGTGTTGTATGGACGACGCCGCATAGGAAAAACCCGCCTTCTCAGAAAATTGGGAGAATCGGCTAAGCTTCTCTACAACCAGGCAATAGAGGCGAGCGAACCACTGCAACTGCAGCAGATATATGCAGACCTCAAGGACCATTTTCCGGTGAACATCGCGCCTCGAACCTGGACCGATATGCTAAAACTCTTCGCGAGCATCTCGAATAGATCAGCCATTGTCCTTGATGAGTTCCCATATCTCGTTGAGAGCAGCCCCTCTTTACCGTCGATACTTCAGCGCTGGATCGATCATGAACAACCGGATTCCTTAGCCCTCGTACTGTGCGGCGCCTCCACCGGCATGATGCACAGTCTCTTCCTCGATGCCGCTTCTCCGCTGTACGGCAGGGCGGATCGAATACTCCGCCTCGAGCCGATGGGCTATCCAAGTCTCGCAGAGTATATGCAGGCAGATCCGGAAGATCGTGAGAACTTCATAAAATATTCGGTTACCGGAGGCGTTCCGAAGTACTGGCAGTACGTGGAACTGCAGCAGAGCGCCGCCGACTTCATCGATTCCATATTTTCGTCGGAGTACGCTTGGTTCGAGAACGAACCGTATCGGATCCTGAAGGATGAAAAGATCAACGGAATCCGTCCGGTTTCGATACTGGAGGCACTGGGACGGGGGGCATCCAAGCCGTCAGAAATCGCCAAAAAGCTCGAGACCAAACAAACCGATATCGGACGCCCCCTCCAGGCGCTCCTTGATGCATCGCTTATTACAAGAGAATTGCCCTTCGGTGAAAGCGTACGGAGTACGAAAAAAACACTCTATTCCATTACCGACCACACCCTAAGGTTCTGGTATTCGATCTACTCCCCTCACCGCAGCCGCTGGCATCTGTATTCAGAAGAGACGAAACGGCAGATTGTGTACAGCCATGCCGCGGTAACACTCGAAAAGGAGTACCGGGCGCTGTTTCCCGACGCTGCACGGTACTGGGAGGGAAAGGAGCTGGAGTTAGATTGCCTCCGGCGCGCCGACGAATCGATGCGGCGCATTATTGTCTCAGAGATAAAATGGAAAGAGCTGAATAACCAGACACGAACACAGCTCAAGCAGGAGTTGCAGGATAAATACCGCGCATCGAAACTCTCTAATAAATATGCGATTGCGGACTGCGAGATTCTCGATTTTGGAGATGTGGTAAAGAAATTACAATACTCCTCAGAGCAGGTGTAAAATGGACAAACCTTGACCTTCATTCGCTCTGGCTGGGGGCGGGCTATTCCGCTCCCCCTTAGAGGACTGATTGCTATATAGCGTTTTTCCTAAGTTGCGTCGTGCCAACTTTTTTGTTAGTGGGCCCGAGAGCTCCCCGCGGCTAACTGAAGCACTGATGCAGCGGGAAATCAGGAAACGCCTTGATCACCTTCTCAATTGTGTCGAGCCTTGGATTTCCTTTTTTCTCGAGGCGGGCATAACTGGTCCGGTTTGGCAGACCCAACGCTTCCTGAGCTTCCTTTTGTGTCATTCGATGTGTAATCCGATAATGCCGTACCAACATGGCAAAGGCTATAGTTGGTTCCACTTCAACAGCCACAATCCCTTGTTTTCCATCCAAAGAAGCATCGGGTAAAGGAAACAGCATATTAGAGCCGGCCGGTTCATCCAGATAGAGGTTCAGAGCTTCATAAAGATTCTCTTTCAGCTCTTCGAAGGTATCGCCTTGGCTCCGACACCCCTCTAACTCTATACATTCGGCCCACAGACCATCGGAGTCTTCATGCACTTGAAAATGATACTTCATCCCACCTCCTCGAGCCGCTTTAATAAGGCCCCCTCCAGCCCCTTCTTTAACTCCTTATGCATTCTCACATGGCTGCCACGTTGGCGAACTACATGCCATCCATATTCTTTATACTTTTTCATCAAATCTCTGCCGCTCATCGGTATAGAAGCCCCTTTACTTTATATAACCGATTATACACATAAATGTTATAAAAGGCAAGTATATGTGTCACTAACTACAAAAATATATAGCGTTTTTCCTAAGTTTCCCCACATACATCATGGTAATCAGTTCTAAAGCAAGATAAAAAGAGAATAAAAACCATTGAATTATAGTGGACTTTGTGCGCACAATGTATTACATTTGTACTGTGAGGTTTGATTTTAGCTACAAAAAGAACCTGCTTTTGTTTGAAAAAAGAGGTGTTACTTTCTATAACGTCATTGAAGCAATTGCTGAAAAGGGTGTACTGCTCAATTTTGATAATCCAAACAGAGAGAAATATCCAAATCAAAAAGTACTGGTTGTTGAAATAGATGGTTATGCTTACTGTGTTCCCTATGTTGTAGAAGGAGATACATGGTTTTTAAAGACTATTTATCCAAACAGAAAATTTAAGTACCTTATAGAGGAGGATACTTATGAATAAGTATGATACCGAATTTTTAGATGAAGAAGAAAAAGAGCTAATAGAATCTATTGATGGGCTGGATTATGAAGCTCTGTCAGAACCAGAAGTGAAAGAACAGAACAAAATCCAAGAAGCTGCAAGGGATTTTGTGAAAAATGAAAAGAAAATGAATATTAGAATTGATCCCTTTGAACTTGAAAAGATAAAAGAATATGCTTCAAAAGAGGGATTAAAGTATCAAACATTTATAAAAAGTGTTGTTCATAAGTATATAACGGGGCAATTGGTTGATAAAGATAAAATTGCTGGATAACAACCACTTGGAGATGACCGGCGGTGAATCTCTACAGACTTATCATCTACTGACTCTGTTCGATGGATTCCGCCTTTTCAATATTTTCTCTCAGCACTGTATTCATCCGGTTACGTACGGTCATGTTCTGTGCTGCGGACCGCCGAGCGCAGCGAGAAATTTGGAAAAACTATAATTACTTTTTTTGATTTATCGAGCCTCCAGGCAAAGGCTTTGGTGGGATCAACTTCAACATTCTCAATCCCTTTACGTATTAGAATGATCCCTATATAGCGTTTTTCCTAAGTTGCGTCGTGCCAACTTTTCTATCGCTGATCTCTCAGCCGGCCGCGCAGAAACTCCACCACCTGTTCCAGCTCTTCCACGTTGCTGAAGGTAAAGTCAACCTTGTACTTGTCTCCGGCGGGATGTACATTCACCTTGGCCTCTTTCGACAGCCACACCTCCCCCGGCTCGATGATCCAGTCTTTCCCCGCGCCGATCAGCTGCTGTATACGGGTGCGGGTCGCCTTTACGCTCAGCCCCCAGCGCAGGATCTCCTTCAGAATCAGCCGCTGGTTTGGCTTAGAATCCCGCAGCTTGTACAGTTCACGGGCATGCCCGAGGGTAATGCGTCCCTCGTGCAGTGCGCTGGTCACCTCGTCGGTCAATTCGAAAACTGACAGTACATGCGAGATATGCTGGGGGCTCTTCCCCAACTTGGCGGCTATCTCCCGCTGGGTCAGGCCGTAATAGCTGACCAGCGAGCGCATCACCAGCGCCTCCTCATAAGGGCTCAGCGGGTTGCGCACGTAGTTCTCTATCAGCCCGTACTCCATAGCCGTTTTGTCGTCGAAATCACCCACCAGGCAGGGCACCTGGTAGTCCGGCGGATAGCCCAGTTCGCTCAGGGCCTGCACCCGCGATTCGCCGGCCACCACCACATACTCGGCGCCACCGAGGTCACGCACGATAATCGGATCGATCGGTCCCTCGGTTGCATCCAGAGAAGACTTGAGCTGACGCATGTACTCATCGCTGCGGTTCAGCCGCACCGGCATACTGGTAAAGTTGAGTTTATCGAGTCGTACTTTCTTATATTCCATGGTTTCTAATTGTAGCGCAGATCATTGTAAAAGTAAAAACAGATAATTCCGGCGGTTACGGCTACTGGTAGGAAGCTTGTGTAAACACAATTCCCATAGCCTCGGTCCTGTGTATGAGCTGTTCATAGTAGCGGGGATACTTCTCCTTGGTCACAACATTGTCATGAAACAGGAGGATTTCGTTGCTGGTCTGTGGCTGCAGGGCTTCCGCCATCCGCGTCCACACATCGGCCAGTTCGAACTCATGCTCCGGGCTGTAGATCTTATAATCCTTGTAATCGAAGGTCCAGTAGATATCCCGGTCGCGGTCCAGCCCCTCCGCGGCATACCACGGATGGTCGATATGCAGCGCCAGGTTTTCGAAACCGTTTTTCTCTAAAAACTCCTGCAGCCGGGTTTTGTGCTCCCCGCCCTTGTCCCCGTAGGGAAAGCGAAACAGCTTCTGCCGCCGCTCTATGCCCTCGGATGCCAGGGACGCGTATATCCGGTTCAGGATATCCTCGGTTCTGAGGATCTGCTCCGTACACTCCTCAAAGCTGATCTCGGAAAAATAAGGGTGCGAATAACTGTGGTTCCCAATATCCATGCCGGCCCGGATAGCATATTTTACCACCTCCGGCCGCAGCTCCATCTTATCGCCCGGAAAAAACAGTACCGCCTGTATCTCCTTCGACCGCAGAAAATCGACTATCTGTGTGGTAATCTCCGTCGGCCCGTCATCGATAGTCAGTACCGCCTGTCTGCTTTTGGTTTGATTCATACTACTCCTGTCCCGCATCAACCTACGTATTCCGAATATACTCCCCGACCCGGTGGTGTGATATCGAGCGGTCTAATAAAGGAGGACAGGAAGGCGGCTCTGCTTCATACTTTTTACAATATAGGCGCATTAATTTAACTTTTCTAACACATCCACTTTCTTTTCTGCGAATAAGATAACCTCCAAGGCTTCATCCAGTTTCTCAAGATTTGTGCAGTTATTAATAACCGCCTCATCCTCAGCTTCCAAAGAGAATTTCTTTTCAAACAAGCGCATCAGCACCGATTGCTTCTCCTTCAAAGTTCCTTGGACATACCCTTCTCGGCGCCCTTCCTCGCGCAAGGCATCTAATCTCTGAGCCAGCATAGGCTTCCTCCTCTTATTAATATACTCCTCGATACGATTGTTTTCAATTCCTCTCTACAACCCACACTTTGACTTACGGCAAGAAGCGGCGTACAATAAGCGTATGGGAAAAAGGACAAACTCCCTTGACCGGGATCTACAACAGAGCATATTAAAACACCAGAACCCGGAACAAAAATTGGACTCCCTCGAAAAAGAATCCCGAAATATGCTCGAACTGAATCCGGAATACGGTCGTCAATATATCCTCAATTCCTATAAGAGAAAGCACCGCCATGACCCACAAAGAACTTCTTAAATTACTTGCTGAACACGATATTGATTTTGTAGTAGTGGGCGGGGTGGCACTGCGCCTCTATAACAGCCCGCGGGTCACCCACGATATCGACTTGGCCGTTAAATCTCTCGACTTGGATAAAATCATTGCGCTCATGTACGAAAATTCGTACTACCTCATAAGACGGGTGAAAGCGGATACCATCACCATCGCTTTGACTGCGGACCAGGCCGGAAAGTGGGTCGAACAAACAAAATCGGGCTCACTCAGCTTCGTAGCTCTGCACTCCGAACCGCAGCAATCCGATGTCCACATGCAGACGGTAGACATCTCATCTCAGGTGGATGTCCTGTTCGAACTCGGCATCCCCATTATGCGTCTGAAAGAAAATGCCCGGCTCATACAACTGCAGGATATTTCTTTCCGGGTCGCGGCAATCGACGACCTGATCAAGCTCAAAGAACAGCGTTCGGACAAAAGCTGGACCGATGAGCAGGACATCCGCTATCTCAAGAGCTTGAAAGACACATAGCCCCTGACAGCAAAGCCGGCCATCGGCCTTACACCAGCGTCAGGCCCAGTTATCCCGGGCTTTGTATACTTCGTCAAGATAATCCTCCGCTTTCTCCCGGGCAATTCCACCTTCGCGATGGTAATCCTTGAGGCGTAGAAGGAAGTGCTCTCTCTTGTGCAATATGTTTTGTTCAGTAAGCTCGACGGCCCGTCGCACTGCTTCAGATTGGGAGACCTTCCAGTGCGCTGCAAGGTGTTTGATTCGCTCTATCGTTTTAGGGTCTAATGCAAAGGTGGTTCTTTTTGTGAGAGCTGCCATATATTTATTATAGCATGTTACCTTGACAATATAAATGATACCTCATAAAAGGTAATCAATGACTGCACTGCACTCATAAGGAGTGTATCATGGCAACCATAACCATACGCAACCTCGATGACTCGGTGAAACAGCGCCTGCGAATCCAAGCGGCCTCTCACAACCGTTCGATGAAGGAAGAGGTACGGCTTATCCTTCAGAACGCTGTTCGGAAAATCGCCTCAGGCAACAAAATCGGGAGCCGCATACACAGGCGGTTCAAAGAGGCCGGCGGCCGATTTCGATGCCGGATGCGCAAATCGCCGCAATTTGCCGCTCCGAGAATTGTAAGCTGGCAACCCGAAACACAAAAGATTTCGAAGCTGCCGACATAGAACTCGTCAATCCATTTGAGCTGTAGAAGCACATGCCATTAGGCCTCGCGTGTGTATCAGCCGAATATTTCGCCCAGTGGAGTACGAAAGAACTCTTCGAGGGGCATGCCGCTCCCCCCGATGATAAACGGCTTGGCATCCGGATAGAGCTCGAGAAAACGGCGCATACCGTGCGGGTTCTTCATCCGCGAAGATTTCACCTCTATGGCCCAGGTTGCGGAGGGGCTGTGTAAGACGTAGTCGACTTCTCCCCCCTTCCGGCGCCAATAGTAGAGCTCGTACGGGGCGCCCTGCAGTTGATTTAGCAGGGTGGAGCCGACCGCATTGTCGACTAAGCGGCCCCACTCTTCGGAATCGCTTCTCGCGGTTTCAAACCCCTTCCCCGACACGGCGTTTGCCAATGCATTGTTCCACAGGACCAGTTTAGGACTACTTCCGCGTTTAGGCCTCTGGCCAATTTTGAACAGCTCAAGTCCTGAAAGCAGAAATGCCGTGTGCAATAAGCGTACATAGTGGGCCAAGGTGGTGGTGTTGCCGGCGTCGGTCAACTGCCCGAGCATCTTATTGTAGGAGAGGATCTGCGCTGGATAGGCGGTAGCCAGCATGAACAGGTGGCGAAGAAGCGCCGGTTTGGCAATGCTCTGCATCTGCAGCACATCTCTTGACAGCACTGTCTCGATCAGCGAATCGCGCACATACGCCTTCCACTGCTGCTCCTGCTCGAAAAAAGGAACCGTACCGGGATAGCCTCCAAAGTATATCCACTCTTGCAGACTCACCCCAAAAGCCTGCGACATCTGCGGAAACTGCCAGTGTCCGAGCCGATGCAGGAAAAATCTTCCGCTCAGTGATTCGGAGAGCCCCTTCTGCATAAGCAGCGCTGATGAACCGAGCAGAAGCACGCGGATGGTTTTCCCAGTCCGCCTGTCCTCATCCCAGAGAGACTTGACCTCTTCGCTCCAACCGGCAGCCTTCTGAACTTCGTCGATGACCAGCAGCGGGTTCTCATCGGCGACATGACGTGCCAACTGCCATTGATGGCGGATCCAGTCCGGCCCCGGAGGAACCGCGGTATCGGCAGATGCATAACGAACTGTGCCCGTCCATTTTTCACCTATCTGAACGGCGGCGGTCGACTTTCCCACCTGCCGCGGCCCGGTAATAATCTGGATGAGGTTCTTCTCCATCTGCAGAGAGTTGAGCACATCCTGTACTATGTACAGCTCATATTCGGCCTTACGCATACGAATAGTATAGTGCAATAATCTGAAAAAGTAAACTTTACTCAATGACTGAGTATTATTACTCAACGATTGAGTAATTT
>JAASTM010000056.1 GCA_021767325.1 Spirochaetales bacterium | reverse complement strand
TAAACTAAGCGCAACATAGGAGCTCATTGTGCCCGGCAGAAACTGGACAGCAGTGCTGGAGCCACTGACTATGCTACCCGCTACAGTTAACCAGGCAATCGCTATTGCCAGAAAACCGGCATAAGACAGACGCAGCCAGGCACACAGTAAAGACAGTGCCCTAGCCACACCAGCAAAATACAGATACAATGCCCAGGCCGCCAGAACATCGGTCACAAGAATAACCATCCAGGCTGCTACGCCCGTTCTGAAAAGCGTAAGACGCGCACTCACATTGCTTATGGTAGCCCCGGTATCTCCCGGAACCACCAGGCTTCCATACACAAAGCCGTATGCATATATCGCCGCCACCGACATCACCAATAAAGCACCACCGGCCGTCACCGCCGCCTGCCGGTTTGAAATTCCTTCTCCGTTTATCATTGCCTCTCCCAGCCTCCCTTACAACTGTGCTTCTATAAGAAGTATACTGCATAAGCGCCGAAAACAAACCTATTATTACATTTACTTTGCTGTTCCGGAGCGGAGGCGGTTTGTAGATATCTGCAGTAAATGCGGTTATATTTACATGTATATATACAGGAGATAGAACCATGAGTTTCCATTCGTAGATGCAGGAGCTGCGTATGAAGGTATTTGATTTACAGGCCGATCAGGAGAAGCTCTACTTTCTCTGTCTGGAAGATTGGTCCAGTGAATTGGATACAGCCGGACCCCACAAAGAAGAGTGGTACCGCAAAATGCAGCCCCGGGGCCTGACCGACGGGCTGTTTATCGATGAAAAGCAGATCGGCTTCGGCCCGCCGCCGAGTTATGAAAAAATCAAGCGGGCGATTGGGAAGCGAGTAGCGAAGCTCCGTCCGGCGCCGGACCAGCCATGACGGAAGAACTCATTCAATTGCCACGACCAACTGCTACATTTCCACCACCAGGTTTCGGAATATCTTGAAGAAGGAACTGCTGTAAAACCATGCTGAAACAGTTCGGACCGGAGGAGTCGCAAGATTTCCTCACCATACTATCAAAAGCCAAGCTCTCCCCTCCACGGCAGCAGTTCGCTGCGGCATTTACCGGCGGTATTACCGGATACGGATATGTACACGGTACAAGCGCGGCAGTAGTGGTAAGCGATACCGTAGAGCTCTTCGGTGCCTTCGATGCCGACATCTACACCGAGTTGAAAAAGAGCGACGAACTGCACCTCATGGCCCCGCCTCCGTGCTGGCTGCGTGCAATCAAGAAGGACAGCGCCTTTACAGCACATGCCTACATCCGCACCGCCTTTGAACCGATGCCCCCCGAAAAGGCGCAGAAACTCGGAGAAACTTGGGAGCCTCACGACCGGTTCGAGATAGTAGCGATAGATGCAGAGATAGCGGCCCAGCTCCTTTCGGAGCAATGGTCGGCCGATCTGGTGCTGAACACGATGACCCCACCGAACAACATGTTAGGGGGATTCGGTTTCGTTGCCAAAATCGATGGGAATATCGCCGGCGGAGTGGGCTGTTATACAATGTACCTGAATGGAATTGAAGTCGAGATAGACACACACCGCGATTACCGCCGCCGGGGAATCGCCACCCGGCTGGCACAACGGTTGATCCTCGAGTGCGGCCGGCGGGGCCTCGAATGCCATTGGGATGCGATGAACAACAAGTCCGCCGCCCTGGCCACGAAGCTCGGTTTTTCTCCGGCCGGCACCTACCCCGCCGTCCAGCTTCTGAGGAAAAGGTTATGTACACCCAGGTAGTCGGCCGGGCGCCTGAAGCATAATCGCCGTGCTATACTACACTGCATGAACAGTACCGAGCTGTACATCTGCCGGATAAACGCCGTTATCGATTTTATCGAAACCCATCTCGATGAAAAGCTCAGCATAGAAGAGTTGAGCCGGGTTGCGCAGTTCTCTCAATTTCACTTTCACCGGATATTTAGAGCCTTTATGGGCGAGCCCTTGTACGCGTTTATCACCCGTCTGCGGGTGGAAAGGGCGGCGGCCATGTTGCCGGGCGCCCCGGCGAAAATTACCGATATCGCCTTCGATCTCGGCTTCGAAGACTCGGCTACCTTCGCCCGCGCCTTTAAAAAGCACTTCGGAGTAACGGCGAGCCGCTGGAGAGATGGCAAGAACCGCAAGATTCATCAAGCTTCTCACGCTCTTTCGGGGTACCATGAGCTCAAATTGAATAACGGGAACGATGAAGTAGAGAGTTACGCGATCGAAGACCTGCAGATGCCGTCAACCGAGCTGTTCTACGTACGCTACCGGGGTCCCTATGCCGGAAATTATCGACTGTTTGCCCGGCTGCATCGCCAGCTGATGGAGGCCCTGCAGCGCGAGCCTATCGAGTGGAACCGGGAGAGCGGGTTCTATGTGATCTACCACGACCCCCTCGGTATCACCAACGACCAGCAGCTGCGGATATCCTACGGGGTGGCGGCAGCGAGTCCCGGGACAGGTCATCCGGATGGCCCAGACGGCCTTGGCCGGCTGACGATACCCGCCGGCCGCTACTTGTTCTGCCGCTTTGCCTTGGCCAACCACGAGTACGGGCGGGCCTGGACCACCGTGTACCGCGACATCTTGCCGCTGCGCGGGCTTCAACCGGCCGACGGCTACAGCTTTGAGCACTACTTCGCCGACTGTTACAACCCGGCCAGCGGAAAAACTGCCGTCAGCATCGCCGTTCCCGTAAAGGAGCTTTGAGGCAATGGAACAAATCATTCGAATCGACGCACAAAACATCGACAGCGAACACATCTGCTGTGCAATCGGCAACGACAAAGCCAACCGCGAGCGTGCCGCTACAAAAAAGGCCTGGCTAAAGGAACGCTTTCAAGATGGACTGGTTTTCAAACGGCTTGACGAACGGGGCAAGGTCTTTGTTGAATATATGCCCATCGAACTGGTCTGGAAGCCGATCACCGGCGGCAATTACATGGCCATCAACTGCTTGTGGGTCGCCGGCCGCTTCAAGGGCAAGGGCTGGGCCGCAGCCCTGCTGAACGAGTGCATCGCCGATGCAAAAGCGCAGGGCAAGGCCGGGGTGGTATACGTATCCGCCACCAAAGTCGAGCACTACCTCACCGACAAACGCTTTTTCCTGCAGCATGGATTCAAGGTAATCGACAGCGCACCGCCCTACTTCGAACTCTTAGCGCTCGATTTCGATGGGCAGGGGGCCGAGACCACCGCCACAGGTCTCGCAGGACCCGCAGCGTCTACAGCACTTGCAGAATCGCCCGCCTTTACCGCCGCTGCCAAAACCGGCACCTGCCCGGTGAGCGATGGTTTTTATTTCGTATACTCACACCAGTGCCCCTTTATGGAGGAGTACGTCCACCTGCTGGCCGACCTGGCCAGACAAAAAGGGTACCCCGTCGCCATCAAACAGCTCAGCTCTGCCGCCGAAGCCCAGGCTCATGGCAGCCCCTTCGGCACGCTGGGAATCTACTTCAACGGACAGCTCAGAGCCCACGCCCCTATGACCGAAAAGGGCTTCGAGAAGTTCCTGGCTAAGCTCGAGGCGTGATGACGGATTAAGCAGCCGGTTCCTCACAATTGTTAGATTTTTGTTTGCATGAGTATTTTTGTTGCTCATTCATATACACAGGGCTATTATAGCCTCATAGGAGTCCCGCTGAATGAAAGCAGCCGTCTATGCACACTACGGTCCTCCCGAAGTAGTGCACATCGAGGATCTGCCCACACCGGTTCCCGCAGATAGTCAGGTTCGTATCAAAATCCGGGCCGCGTCTGTGGCTGCCGGCGACTGGCGGATGCGCAGGGCCGATCCCTTCGCCGCCCGCCTGTTCAACGGCCTGTTCAGACCGCGGCGGGTAACCATACTCGGATTCGAACTGGCCGGGGAAATCGATGCAGTCGGCCAAGCGGTTACCGGTTTCAAACCAGGCGACCAGGTGTTCGCCGCCTGCGGAATGGCCTTTGGTGCCCATGCCGAATATGTCTGTCTGCCGGTGAAGCCCGACCCGCAGAAGGGCAGAGAGATCGCCCTTACACCGTCCAACCTTAGTTATGAAGAAGCCGCCGCGGTACCGGTCGGCGCTACTACCGCCCTCCGCTTTCTCAGGAAGGCTAAGATACGTAAGGACATTGAGGTACTCATATACGGGGCTTCCGGGTCGGTTGGTACCTATGCTGTGCAGTTAGCAAAATACTATGGCGCCCGTGTAACCGCCGTCTGCAGTACCGCCCATCTCGATATGGTCCACTCTCTGGGAGCCGACCGGGTCATCGACTATACCCGGGACTCACTCGCAGAACTCGCCGGCCGGTTCGAGCTGGTTTTCGACGCAGTGGGCAAGCTGCCCAAGCCGCTGGCACGGAGCCTGCCCGCCCCACAGGGAAGGTTCATCTCTGTCATGACTTCGGCTAAGGGAATTCCGGGTGACTTGGCCTGGCTGAAGGAAATGATCGAGGCGGGCCAAATCCGTTCTGTGATCGATAAAGTTTTCCCTTTCAACGAGATCCAATCCGCCCACCGCTATGTCGAACACGGACATAAGGCCGGCAATGTAATTGTGAAAATACAGTAGAGGAGGAGCCTATGCGCGCTGCCGTCTATTCCGAATACGGCGGTCCCGAACAGCTATCCGTCACTCAGGTACCCCCTCCGGTACCGAAGGAGAATGAAGTCCTGATAAGGGTGCACGCGGTCTCGCTGAACGACTGGGACTGGCAGCTGCTGCTGGGCACTCCCTTTGTGAATCGTCTCATCAACGGCCTCCGACGGCCTAAACGGAGGATACTCGGCTCGGATGTGGCCGGCATAGTCGAGCAGGCCGGGACTGCTGTGACCCGCTTTACTCCCGGCGACGAGGTCTACGGCGACCTGAGCGACCGCTGGGGCGGCTTTGCCGAATATGTCTGCGCACCGGAAACCGCCCTGGCGAAAAAACCTGAGGAGATGAGTTTTACCGAGGCGGCCGCGCTCCCGCAGGCGGGCATGCTGGCGGTACAGGGACTCATCGATTATGGCGGCAGCTGGCTGCAGCCCGGACACCGCATTCTGATAAACGGAGCCGGCGGCGGGGTCGGCACAATCGGTATACAGATTGCCAGACAGTACGGTATCGAGATAACCGGGATCGACAACGCCGAAAAACTGGACATGTTGAGAGAGCTGGGCTATCACCATGTAATCGACTATGCCCGGGAAGATTTCACTCGCTCCAACCGGCAATACGATCTGATCCTCGATACCAAAACCAACCGTCCGCTCAAGGATTACGCCCGGGTGCTCACCCCGAAAGGGATGTACGTTACGGTCGGAGGCGATGGGAACATTACACGAGTCTTGTTGTTGGGCCCCCTTTATGGGCTATTCGTAAAAAAGAAGTTTCGCCTGGTAATGCTCAAAGCCAATAAAGACCTTGAATATCTGAACCGGCAATACACTGAAGGGAAACTGCGCCCGGTCATCCACGGCCCCTTCGAACTCGAGGAGATTCGCAGGGTATTCGAGATTTTCGCCGCAGGAAATCACAAGGGAAAAATAGTAATAGAGGTAAATCAATCATGAAAGCAGCTATCTACACAAGATTCGGACCGCCGGAGGTTCTCCAAATCAGAGAACTCGAAACTCCCCAGCCCAAAGGAAACGAAGTGCTCATCCGGATCCACGCAACTACGGTAGAGAAGGAGGATCCGGGCATGCGTAAGACTCCCGGCCTCAACGGCATATTCAAACCGAAGCACCGGATCCTCGGAATGGAACTGGCCGGTGAGATCGAAGCGGTCGGCAGCGCGGTGTCCCGCTTTGCCCCCGGCGACCAGGTCTTCGGAAATGCGGGGTTGGGCCTGGGGACGTATGCTGAGTACATTTGTCTGCCCGAGGATGGGGCCCTGGCCGCCAAACCGCAGAACCTCAGCTACGCCGAGGCGGCTGCCAGCACCAATGGCGCCCTAACTGCTATCCCCTTCCTACGCGACAAGGCGCAGATCAGGAGCGGACAGTCCATTCTGATCAATGGCGCTTCGGGAACAGTCGGTTCGGCGGCGGTACAAATTGCCAAGTATTTCGGCGCCGAAGTGACCGGTGTGTGTAGCACTGACAACATGGCCGCAGTAGAGGCGCTCGGCGCCGACCGGGTCGTCGATTACACACAGGAGCATTTCGTCGAGCTGTTCCAAAAAGAGGGCCGTCGCTTTGACATCCTATTCGATGTGGCCGGAAAAACATCCTTCCGGCGTTGCCTTCCTATCCTCCAGCCGGAGGGTATCTACCTGGCCACCATGCCCACTCCGGCGATCATGGTACAAAGCTTGTGGACCCGCTTCTTCGGCCGTCGGAAGGTGAAATTTGCCGCCACCGGCCTGCGGGCGCCCGCAAAAAAGGCCGTCGATCTCCAGCTGCTGCGTGAAATAGCCGATGAGGGCCGCTTCCGGCCGCGCATAGACTGCAGCTTCTCACTCGAGCAGATAGCCGATGCACACCGTCACATAGAATCCGGCCGGAAGAACGGGACTGTGCTTATTACCCTGGGGCTTGCCGATCAATGACACAGCTTATATAAGGGGAGTAGGAGGTTTGGCAAAAATGATTGAAAACAGCAGAGACTGGTATCGGGCCATATTTATCCGCCATTCCCGACGAAAGTATTCACGCACCCCCATCGAAAAGGAGAAACTCGATTCGCTGGGTAAGCTCATCGATGAGTTGAACCGGAACACAAGCGGCGCCAGAGTCGCCCTGGTTCGCTCCCACGACGGATCCATATTCTCGGGCATCCGCGGCGGATATGGGGTAATCAAAGGGGCTCCCGCCTACCTCGCATTCATCGCCGAACCCCAGACCCCCGGCAGTTACGAACGGCTGGGGTATATCGGTGAAGCGGCCGTCCTCGAAGCGACCGCCTTTGAGCTCGGCACCTGCTGGGTTTCAGGAACCTTCGATCCGCAGGCCGCCGCCGGCCAGCTGGAGCTGGCTGCACCGGAGAGTTTAGTCGCGGTGTCGCCGCTCGGCTACCCGCAGAATTCCTATACTTTCACCGAGAAACTCATGAGCGGTTTTGCCGGAAGCCGGAAACGCAAACCCATGGAACAGATCTGCACAGGAGAACCCCTCGATGACTGGCCCGACTGGGCCAAAACAGCAGCCGAAGCGGCCCGGATCGCCCCCTCGGCGGTAAATCGCCAGCCCTGGATTTTCCGCTATGAAGGAGGCACACTCAGCATTGAAACCTCCGGATCAGGTAACGGCAGGTATTCAAAACGACTCGACTGCGGAATTGCATTGAGACACCTGCTTGTGGGAGCCCAGCAGGCCCTCGGACGGGAAGTATCGGTAGAGTTCACCCCTGCACCGCAGGTAGCAAGAATTTCAGTAACCGGGCAGCTTTAGGTCCACGATCATCGCGGTGTTTGGTTCTCTCTGATAAGTAAAGCTTCCCCCTTTGCTGCTCTGCCATGGCCTGCATCAGTGTTCAGATATTTCATTATGTGAACACAAGCTTTACTCTGTAAGATTTTTTTTGACACTCGCCAATAGCAGTGCAACAATAGAATAAATCTATTTCAAAGTGAGGAGAGTTATATGTTTGGTTTTTTATCCATTATCCCTCCCATTGTGGCGATCGGCCTGGCGCTGATCACCAGACGTGTGCTGATCTCCCTTTTCTTTAGTATCTGGGTTGGAGGCCTTATCTTCAACGGGGGTGATCCGTTTGCCGCCGTTGGTACGACCTTTACCTGGATGAAGGACGTTATGACCGACTCGTGGAATGCCCGCTTTTTGGTACTGACGTCACTGCTTGGTGTGGGAGCCGCTTTCATGTACAAAGTCGGTGGCTCGGTTGCCCTGACTCGCGCACTGGAGAAGCAGATCAACAACCGCAGGCGCTCGCAGCTTTTCACCTGGGTCCTCGGTATTATCATCTTCTTCAATGACTACGCGAACTCGGTAATTACCGGTAATGCAACCAAGGACATCAACGCCCGCTACCGCGTATCACGGGAGAAGCTCTCCTACGTGATGGATGCAACCGCTGCCCCAATGGCAACCTTCGGTCCGGTTTCAGACTGGATCGGTTACCAGGTATCTCTGCTGGCCGCCGCATTCGCCACCATCGGTATAGTGGGAACTCAGCCTTACTTCGCCTTTCTGCACTCTATGCCCTGGAACTTCTACTGTCTGCTGTCCCTGATTGCCGTTCCGATGATCATCTTCGGAAAGGATTTTGGTCCCATGGCCAAAGCCGAACTACGGTCTCTGAAAGAGGGCAAACTCATCCGCGACGGCGACACCCCCCTGTCAGCAGTAGAAAGTGACCTCGGCGAACCGGTCAACCCGGAACGCGCCAATGTGCTCTACTTCATCCTCCCGCTGGTTACCCTGATCGGCGTCGGCGTGTGGGCACTCTGGTACACCGGCGGCGGACCGGAAGGCAAATCGATTATGGATGCCTTGGCCGACACCGCGGTCGACGTAGCCCTTACCTGGGCCGCCTTTGCCATGTCCTTAGTAGGCCTGGTTCTCGCTTTGATCCAAAGGTTGAGTTTCAAACAGATTGAAGAAACCATTCTCTCCGGTATTCAGACGATGCTCCCGGCACTGGTGATCATGGTATTGGCATGGTCCATCGGAACCGTCAGCGGCGAACTCGGCACCGCCGACTACGTCGTAGATGCTACCAGGAGTTGGATGTCAGCCGGTATGCTGCCCTTCCTGGTCTTTGCCATCGGCATGTTCATCTCTTTCTCCACCGGTACCTCCTGGGGTACCATGGCGATTCTCACTCCGATCGCCGTACCTCTGGCCTATGAAATCGGCGGACTCGAACTGATTTATATCATCATCGGAGCCGTATTCGCCGGTGCTATTTTCGGCGACCACTGCAGTCCGATCTCGGATACAACCGTTATGTCATCGATCTTCGCCGGATCCGACCACATCGCCCACGTGAAAACACAGATACCTTATGCGCTGGTTCCAGCCGGCATTTCTGCAGTTCTGTACCTGCTGTCATCCTTCATCCCCAGCGTGTGGATTCTGCTGGCGGTCGGAATAGTGGCAATGTTCCTTATCATTAAGTTCTTGGGGAACAGATACCAGAAGAAACACTTTACGCCGGAGGAGGCTGAACTGATCAACTCCGTCGGCAAAATCACTCCACT
>JAASTM010000055.1 GCA_021767325.1 Spirochaetales bacterium | reverse complement strand
TGAGCTCCAGTGCCCCGTCTTTCACCGGGAAAAATGTACCCGGCCGGAACATATCCTCTGCAGCTTCACTCTGCGATACAACTGGTATCCTAATTGTTGTCTGCTCGTCTAAAGAGTTGACAACCACTAGAACCCGGTTTTCCTCCGTAGCTCGTTCAAAGGCAATTATGTGATGATCCAGATACAGGCGCCGATATCCGCCTGCCCGCAGGGCTGTCGCGCGGGGGCGCACCTTCGCCAGCTCTGCAATAAAGGCACTCAGTTCAGCCGCCGCATCCCTTGTGTCCCGGCGCCGCAGCACCTCCCGCCAGTCCGGCCTTAGCTCCGCATCGGAGTGATCGTCCCGACGCCCCTCGATTGCGAACTCACTGCCGTAATACACCGAAGGAATCCCCGGAATAGTAAACAGCAACGCGTACAGCGGATACAGATGCCGCGGATCCTTCAGCTGCGATGCCACCCGGTCTACATCGTGATTATCCGCAAAGTTGTAGAGCACAGGCCCGCCCGGGCGGGCGGCAGCACTGTCCATCCTGCCAAAGTTCCGGTCCAGCGAATGGGCCAACTCGAAGAAGTTCCCGTCATTGTGCGCCGACCACAGCGCCTTGTAGGTTTCGTAGTTGGTGACACTGTGTAGGCCGGCCTCGGTGGCGAAGCGCCGGTACTCGCCGTGGATCACCTCCCCCAGCAAGAAGAAGTCATCCTTCCGGCCCGCGCGTGGCTCCGCCCGTCCGGACCGCTGTGCGGTGAACTCCCGCAGCTCCCGCAGAAAATCCGACGGTAATGCATACGCAACATCCAAGCGCAGTCCGTCGATCTTGAAGTCGTCAATCATCTGCGCTACCGCCCCGAACAGGTGTTCCCGCACCTCACGGTTTTCAAGATTCAGCTCGGGCAGCTCCTCGTGCCCCTCCCAGGCCCGGTAGGTAAAGCCGTCGCCGAAGCGGTTGTCCGCCGAAAAATCCACATCCTTGAACCATTCGCGAAAGGGCGATTCCTCCCGCCGCTGCCGCAGATCATAGAAGGCGAAGTGATCGCGGCCGGTGTGATTGAACACCCCGTCCAAGACCACCCGCAGCCCCTGCTCATGCAGACTTCGAATCACACCCCGGAGGGTATCGTTGTTCCCCAACCGCCGGTCCACATGATAGTGATCTACAGTATCGTAGCCGTGCGAGGTCGACTCGAAGAGCGGCCCCAGATACACCGCAGTACAGCCCAGCGCGCGGATGTGCCCAGCCGCCGCAGCAACCGCCTCGAGCCGCGGCACCGCCGGCGATGAAAAGTCGTTCTTTTCCGGGGCCCCGCAAAACCCGAGCGTGTATATATGGTAAAAAATACTATCCCGCCACCAATGCCGACGGTCCGTTTCTGTGCTCATGGTGTTCATATGGTGTTCCTCCTCAGGAGTAAATCCCGTGGCTGAACTGGTGCACCACCCGGTAGGGCAGGTCCTCAGTCACCTCGATCTTCCCGTCCAGAATCAGCCGCACGTAAGTCAGCGCCGTCCCGGTAAACGACAGCCCGTAGGCCTCCTCGCGCCCGCGCATGTTTCCGTGGTCCTCGCCGGCATACCGGAACATATACACGAAATTGTCCGTCACCTCATCCAGGAAAGCCTCGGCTCGCCCGGCCGCTTCGCTTTCAGCCGGGGCGTTCCGTAAATACAGAAACAACCGCATAAACACCGGCGACTGCAGCGCATACCGGAAAAAGACCCGCGCACTATTCTCCAGACACCAGGTCAAATCTCCCCGGTAGGTCGACGGCTCGCGTAGATCCTTCAGCAGAGGCCCGGCATAGCGCTCGAGCAGTGCCTCCAGCACCCCGCGCTTGCTGCCGAAATAGTAGTACAGCGTCGGCTTGGTCACCCCACCAGCCTCACACAGCGCCTGCACCCCCACCGCGTCATAGCCCCGGGCCGCCCACAAACCGAGGGCGCGCTCCAGAATCACACTACGTGTCTCCATGTCTGCACTATATACCGATCGGTATATAAATTCAAGGGTTTAACCTCTGCGGGCTGAAAAGTGAAGAAAGCAGGACGCCCCCTATAGTCCCCGGTGTCAAGCATACCGGCTAATAGACTACTCCTCCGGAATAACGCCCTTGGTCAGAATGATACAGGCATACAGGGCCTGGTCGCCGGTCGCCACCACTGCATACGCCGATTTTGCACGCTCATAAAACTCGAAACGCTCAATGTACTCGAAATCTTCAAACGGAGGATGATGTTGTGAAACCAGACTGCGAAACGTATCCCAGCGCTTGGGCTTGGTAGAATCGCCCGGTACTACCGCCAGTACTCCGGCCGGATTCCGGACGAAAGTATCCAGCGGCAGGAGCTGCAGAACGGCGTCCAGTACACCGGGGACATTGTGCCCGTCGCAGCGCACCAGCCGCCGGGCACAAGCGGCATGCGGAAAGTTGGCATCACCAATCACCAGCTCATCTCCGTGGCCCATCTCCATAAGAATTTTCAGCAGCTCCGGAGGGAGTATTTTGGGTATGTTCTTCAGCACCATCAGCCTCCTTGGCCTTTTTGGGCTGCTTCCTGCGGAGTATGCCAGTACAGCTCCCAGCCCAGGTAGCGGCCGACAGCCTCTTCGATAATATCCGCCGTCAGACCTCTGGCCATTGCCACATGGTGCTCGAAGCCGTTGCGGGTCAAATGCTGCAGAAGACTGTTCAGCCGGTCCACTTTACACACGGCAATACCGCCGTCCATCCCGTACTCATCGTCGGTAAACTCCCCTTCACCCAGGTAAGACTTGATGGTACCCCGGCGGTCGTCCGTCGAAATACGGAAAAAGGTGAACGGTCCCGGGGCTACCTTGCCTTTGATAGCACCAAAGCAGCGTTCCGCGCCGATAGTGTTGCCCAGAATGTCCAGGTTCGATATTTCCACTTCCGCACCCATAAAGCTCTGCGGGTAGTTGGAACAGTGGGTGCAGACACATTTGTTCTGCTGGTAGTCAAAATTGTTGTTCCAATCGAGAAAGCCCGGTGAGGTTCCGGAGGCCAGCATCAGTGTGTACATAGACACCGCGCCGGCAATATCCATTTCGCAGGCCGAAGGCTGGAGCTGCTGTCCCATCATGCTCATGGTAAGGCAGGCGGCACAGCCGTAGTTGTATTCCAGGCTGTCCCAGCACTGTATAGCACTGGCATCTAGTTCGTTTTCCTGCATAAACTGATTCACCACTACCGAAAAGCGGCTCTGCGTAAGCACGTGCTCCTCCGGAATGTCGGCCGGGATACGGCCGTACTCGCCAATTTGCCGGCGCATCTGCTTTACCTCGTCAGCCTGATTATCAAGGGCCCTGGCCTTGGAAATGATCTCCGAAAGGTCGACCGGGACAACTGTGATTCCGGTGGCCTGCAGTAGTTTTTCGGAGAAGCGCACGGTCTGAAAAGCCGCCGGCCGGGCCCCGATTGCTCCTATCCGGGCCTGTCGCAAACCTCCGACGGTACGGCAGATACGGGCAAAACGATCGATATCCGCTTTGAAGAGAGGGCTCTCGATATCACAGGTATGCAGACTGGTGTCGGTAAACTCTATTCCGTACTGATACAGGTTATTGCACACCGAGAGTTTACCGCAAAATGCGTCTCTGCGTTGCTGCACCCCCACCTTATCGTTTTGGTCGTTGGCCGCATGCACCAATACCGGCACCTTGAGCTCCGCCAGAGCGAGCGTGTTTACCACGCCGAGTTCGTCACCAAAGTTCGGCAGGGTAACAATTATCCCGTCGATTGAACGGCGGTGTTCATCAAACAGGCGCGCACAGAGCTTTGCATCCTGGTAAGTCTCGACACAGCCGGTAGGGGTAGCCGCTTCATCAAGCACCACGTAACCGTAGCCGGCCTTTTCCAGAACGCTCAAAAGATCGCGGCGTCCCTGCCGGGCAACATCGGCGTTAAATATATTTCTCGTAGCCGGAATCACTCCAAAGGTGATTTTCCTATGTGCATAATTCATATCGCTTCACTCCCGTACAAATTGTGTTATGCCGATTCTTTTTCTGCAGTAATAGTCGCTACCGCAGCTTTTGCCTTCATGCGCTGCTGCAGTTGATCAAAGATGACTGCAGCGATGATAACCATACCCTTGATGACGTTCTGCCAAAATTCGGAAACCCCCATCATAACCAGGCCGTCGGCCAACACCCCGATTACAAAGGCTCCGATAATAGTGCCCCCGACTGTCCCGATACCACCCGAAAGGCTGGTTCCACCCAGTACGACTGCGGCAATTGCCGAGAGTTCGTAGGTTTCTCCGGTTGCCGGGTGGGCGGCTACCAGCTGCGATGCGATGATAATCCCCACCAGAGCCGAACAAAAGCCCGAAAAGGCATACACCAAGGTGGTAATTTTTTTCACCCGTATACCCGACAGTTTGGCGGCATCTTCATTCCCGCCTATGGCGTACACATAGCGCCCGAGAGGTGTCTTTTTGGCTACATAGATTGAAATAATCAGGATTACTAACAGTATCCAGATGGAAACCGGAATGGCAAAAATCTTCCCGGCCCCGATGAATTCGAATCCCGTGTTGTTAAGGGCCGGATCTCCCTGCAGATTCGGAAAGGTTGACCCGCCGGAAAGGATATTGGCAAAACCGCGCGCAATGTACATCATGCCGAGAGTTCCTATAAATGGCGCCACATTGAAACGCGTTATGACGATTCCGTTTATCAGCCCGATAAGCATGCCGATAACAGCTGTGATAAGCACAATTACCCACACGTTATAGTAGATGGTTACGCCGAACATCGGCAGCACCACCCCTCTGTGAATCAACCCGCCGGCTACCATACCGCAGATTCCCACGATCGAACCCACCGACAGATCTATTCCACCGGTGAGAATCACGAAGGTCATCCCGATTCCCAGCAGCGCGGTAATTGCCACATGCTTGGTGATAGTTACCAGGTTGATCGGCGACAGGAAGTTGATTCCCTTATCTGAAAGCAGAATAGTAAAAGCGATAGTCAGAACAAACAGGGCAATAAAGGTTCTGGCCTGCATCAATACCATTCCGAGAGAAACATTTTTATCCTTTACCAGTTTTAGCTTTGTTTTCTTAGGTTTCATTATGCTCCTCGCTGATTCCTTACTTAGTCCTTTGATTGGTGGTCAGATGGCCGACTGCCGATGCTTTCACCAGAGCCTCTTCACTTGCCTCGTGTTTTAAGAAACTGCCGGTGATACAGCCTTTCGACATAACTAAAATACGGTCTGAAATGGCCCGCAGCTCCATTAGTTCCGAGGTCACGAATATAATGGAAAAGCCTTTCTGCACCAGTTTGTTCATGATCGAGAAGACCTCTCCTTTGGCCGCCACATCTATACCGCGGGTGGGCTCGTCCATCAGCAGTATCTTCGGCTGGGTCAGTAGGCTCTTTCCAATTACCACCTTCTGCTGGTTTCCCCCACTGAGGCTGGAGACGAGCACCTCGGTTCCGGCGGTTTTCAGGGACATTTCCCGGATAAGCCGCTGGACTTCGGATTCTTCTGTGCTCCGCTTAAGGTGCACGCCATTTTTGGCTAAGCGAAAAAGACTGGCCAGGGTCATGTTTTCGAGAACACTCATGGTTTTTACCAGTCCCTCCCTCTGCCGGTCTTCCGGAATTAATGCAAACCCGTCACGGATACGTTCGCCGATTCTGGTACTCCTGATCTTTTTACCATTGATGAAGATTTCACCGCTCGCCTCGGGGTGCACTCCCATGAGCGTTTCCAGTAGTTCCGAGCGCCCGGCCCCCATCAACCCGTAAATCCCGAGAATCTCCCCCTGCCGCAGAGTAAAGGAGACATCGTTGACCGCAAAAGACCCGCTCTCATGCGGCAAGAATATATGTCTGCACTCTAGGACAACATCTCCGATGGTATGGTTTTCGTCGTAGAAAACCTCTTTTTCATCACCACCCACCATCTGTCGAACAATCCACTCCAGATTGATCGATTCAATCTCCTTTTCAGCCACCTTTTTTCCATCCCGGAGGATGGTAATGTGGTCGCCAATTTGCAGCAGCTCCTCGAGGCGATGCGAAATATAGATAATCGCAACCCCATGAGTCTTTAATTCATCGATAATATTGAACAAAATCTCAACTTCAGCCGTGGAAAGGGCCGAAGTAGGCTCGTCCATAATTAAAATCTCGGTCTCTTGTGAAAGCGCTTTGGCAATTTCAACAATCTGCTGCTGGCCTATACGCAACGAGCTCACCAGCGCCTGGGGATCGATATTCTGGTGCAGCTTTTCCATCAATCCTCGGGTATAGTTATCCTGATAGCTGCTGTCAATTCTCCCGGTTTTATCGGTTTTTTCACGGGTGATAAAGATGTTTTCACTAACGTTGAGGTTGGGAAACAGGTTCATCTCCTGGTAGATAATACCAATGCCGTGCTCCGCCGCTTCGGTAGGTGAGGTAATTTGGATCTCTCTCCCGTTGAGGTAGATTTTTCCGGCACTCGGGTCTTCCACTCCGGCAAGTATCTTCATAAGAGTGGATTTCCCGGCCCCGTTTTCTCCCACCAGTACATTTACTTTACCTTTGTATATTTTGAAATCGACATTGTTCAGCGCCAGGGTTCCGGGATACTGTTTGTAGATTCCTTCGGCGCTGAGGATCACCTCGCCTGTACGTATAACCGGCATAGTTACTCCTCCACCACTAAATCTACAGGTGTGATAAGAACGCCTTTCCCCTCTACCCACTGAAACGCACCTAAGTACCGGATCTTCGCCCCGACCAGTTCCTCGCGGTTGAGCGATGCCAGAATGGTGGCCTTAATACGGTTATTCATTTCACGGGAAATATTTGCAAACTCCAGTTGATTAGTAAAATCTTCAAACTTGATAAAATCCATCGAGTCGCGCACCGCGGTTCCCTTCAGCACTGGCCCGATTTGAATTTCTACCGGATTGCCGTCGGGACCGTTTGTATCGATTGAAACGGTAGCTGCAGCCGACTTTACGTTAGCCTGGGTTATGATAGCCGTTCCCCTGACCATGAAATTGTAGGGTGCGGTTATTTCAATTCTGTATCCATACTTCTCGATTGCCGTCGATGGATCCGAATTAAGGGTGTTAAACAGCACCTCGGCTTCAACTGCCTCTTTTTCAATACGCGGAATCACAGCCTCTTCCCACACGGACTCTACATAGAGTTTCGCATCAAACTCGCCGTTATCGAAGTAGATTGATATCTCATCCTCTTCCGACTCTGCCTGCTGGTCGTGCTTTACCACAGTGCAGCTGCCGGCTACAAACAGGCATACCATCAAAATAAAAATGTGAATTATTGTGTGTAGTGCCTTGTGTACCATTGTTGCTCTCCTGTATGCATTGAAAGGCAGGAGGAGAAAAAGATCTCCTCCGGCCTCGTGAACATTATTTCACATAAATTATTCGCTGAGTACAAAATTATCCAGTTTCGCGGCATTGGTCTTATCGATCAGTACGCAGTCGGTAAGCTGTTTCTCCGGAGCACCGGTAGAACCGGTTTTGAGGAATTTATCGGCCTGTTGTACTGCCAGACGAGCATTATACGCACAGGTCTGCAATACGGTTGCTTTAATATCACCGGCCAATATGGAATCGCGCACATCATTTGATCCATCGAAACCGACCACAATTACATCACCCATACCGGCGGTGTTCAGAGCGGCCATAGCACCCATTGCCATGGTGTCGTTTCCGCAGATAACACCCTTGATATCGGGATTGGCCTGGATGATGGACTCCATCTTTGAGTAAGCCTCGGTCTGGCTCCAGTTGGCACTCTGGCGGGCAACCATTTCCAGATCAGGATACTGGTCGATCACCTCGTGATACCCCTTCGACCGGATACCGGCATTCGTATCGGACTCTTTTCCGACCAACTCGACATACTTGCCCGACTCACCCATTAGTTCAACGAACTTCTCACCGCCGATTACAGCGCCCTGATAGTTGTTGGACACAATCTGACTTACGGCTATGCCGGTTTCATTTATTTCGCGGTCAATCAGAAAAGTGGGGATTCCAGCCTCTTTCGCCCGTTTGATCGGTCCGATCGATGCATCGGCACCGGCATTGTCACAGATAATCGCTACAGCACCGGCTGCTATGGCGTTCCCGAACTGTTGGTCCTGCAGATTGGCGTCATCATCGTGACTAAGCACTCGGGTTTGATACCCGAGCTTCTTGGCTTCGTCTTCAGCGGCAACAGCTTCGGTCTTGAAGAAGGGGTTGTCATGCGAAGGGGTAATAATATAGATCAGCTTACTCTGCGCCTCTCCTTCCGCTTCGGCCTCCTGCTGCCCTCCAGCCCATACTCCTGCTGCAGCAAACACAAACGAAAATAAAACTAAAAGAAACAATGTTTTTTTCACCTTTTTCCCTCCTAAGGTATTTATTGTTTAATATATCTTTTGTATTAACACGATTATTTTCTGCTGTCAAACAAAATTTTACTTATATTTTCAAAATAACCCCAAAATTCCAATATTTACACGCTTTTACGAAAATAAAACAAAATAATAATAAGATAAAATTGACATATATTTTCGTTAATGCTATCTTTGAATCATACTTCAGGCGATTATTATGGAGGATACATGGAAAATAGTCATTTACTCTCACCGGATAGTATAAAAGAAAAAGCACGGATCATCCGTAAAAAAATAATCGAGATGAACTCCCATGCCGGAGAAGGACATACCGGTGCCGATCTTTCCGAAACGGATATTCTTTCGGTTCTCTATTTCCATGTATTGGGTGTAAACACCGAGCGCACCGATGATCCCGATCGCGACCGTTTTGTACTGAGTAAAGGCCACGGAGCCGGAGGCTTGTACTGCACCCTATCCACCGCCGGCTTTTTTGACGAAAGCTGGCTGCACACCTATCTACAGGCCGATTCCCACCTGCCGGGCCACCCGGTACGACAAAAAACCCCCGGGGTCGAGTTCAATACCGGGGCGTTGGGGCATGGGCTGCCGGTTGCATTCGGTCTGGCTCTGTCGGCTAAAAAGCAGAATTTTACCTGGAAAACCTATGTACTGTTGGGCGACGGCGAGCTGGCCGAAGGCTCAAACTGGGAAGCAGCTATGGCCGCAGCGCATTACAAACTGGACAATTTAATTGTCATTGTTG
>JAASTM010000054.1 GCA_021767325.1 Spirochaetales bacterium | reverse complement strand
TGAAGAGATGGCCTCGGTTGCGGAGGAATTGTACAGCCAGGCTGAAGAGATGCAACAGACGATCAGCTATTTTACGCTTGCCGAGAGTTCTGAAGAGAGTGCGCCGCAGCCGGCAGTGCGGGCCATAGAGCCCTCAGAGCGCTCAGATTAAATTTGCGGGCGCATGAATTAGGTTTTATAATGGGAATAGAAAGCAACCGCCTCATCGTCAATCTTCCGAAACCAAAACCGCCGAACTAAACTAGAAAGAGTTCCGAGGTGTCTGAGGAAATACGACTATTTCTATTCGGCCCACCCCGCATCGAGCACAACGGTGTTGAAATTCACATCGGCCGCCAAAAAGTGGTAGGTTTGCTGGCCTATATGGCCATAGAAGCCGTTGCTGTGAGTCGTGAGAAGCTGGCAGCCATGTTCTGGCCGGAAGAGGAGGATGTTGCAGCCCGCGCAAACCTGCGCCATTCCCTTTCCTTATTAAGAACAGCACTAGGTTCCGAACATATCATTTCGAACCGGGAGACCGTCAGAATTGACAACGCCCTATGGATTGATACTAGAGAATTCGACGCAATCCTTCATAAAAGCGCCGAAGCAGTAGATCAGGCCACACAAATCAGACTGCTCGAGGAGGCAATCGGGCTCTTCAAAGACGGTCTGTTAACAGGGATCCGCATCTCCGATTCTGTGGAATTCGATGACTGGTCCTTCCTAACTGCCGAGAGTTACAAAAAGAGAGCTCTAGAGACCTGCAACCGTCTTACTGAACTGTATGAAGCATCAGGTAATTTTACACAAGCAATCGAAATGCAGAGACGAGTTCTAATGCTGGAGCCACAGAATGAAGCCGCTCACTGCAGACTCATGCGGCTATATTCCGAATCGGGCAATCGAAGCGCAGCACTCCATCAATTCACGCTTTGTAAAAAGCTACTGGCAGAGGAAGGCGAGGCCCCTGATGATACGACTCTGGAAGTCTACGAGCACATACGTCACAAGAAGAATATGCTCGCTGTTCATGAAACTCCCGTGCATAGAGCACCCTCCCGGAAAAATGTAAATCTCAATACTACAACAGTTTTAATCCTTGTAGTTGTTCTAATTTCGTTATCTCTCTTCATCAGTTACTTTCTCAAAACCAGTTCTGAACCGATGGACAAAACCCTGGCAGTACTTCCGTTTTCCACCATTGGTGAAGCAACAGGCAAAGTGTGGTTCGGTGACTGTTTACTCGATCTGGTTACGGGAGAACTGTCGAGAATAGATGGCCTGCAAGTTGTGTCAAAAACGTCAGTTCTCTATTTGAGTGAATCGGAATATTCTCCTGCAGAAATGACACGAAAGCTCGGCGCTGACTTCGTCATCGAGGGCGCGCTGACTTTTGTGGACAATCGCCTGCTCCTTACGGTACGAATGGTGCGAACCGATCGCGAAACAAATGTCTGGGCGCACACATATGAGCATGCAAGCGATGACATTCTTGCAGTGTATAAAACTGTTACCAAGGATATTGGGAACAAAGTGAATAAACATATAAATGCCGCGCCAGCAGTAAATACTGCAGACTATCGGGTCAGTGATCCCGAGGCCTTTGAAGCCTACCTGATGGGGCGCTACTATTTTGAACACGAGCCGACACCGGAGGGGCTTGCAAAGAGTCTATCAAAGTACCAAGAAGCCATAGAAATTAATCCCGAAGAAGCAGTGGCGTGGTCCGGACTGGCCCATTACTACTGGGGTGCTTCCATGTATGGAATCATCAATCCTGAAGAGGGAATGCGCAAGGCGAACCGGGCTGCCCAACGCGCACTAGAACTCGATGAGCACATTGCCGATGTACATACGGTATTGGGTTTCTTGAACTTCTACCTCAACTGGGACTGGAGTAGATCGGAAGAGTGTTTTACAAGAGCTATAGAGCTCGCGCCGAGTTCCTATGAAGCTCACATGTGGTATGCCTCCCTGCTCTCTCTGCTGGGTCGCAGCACAGATTCAATCGAGGCCATTGAAAAAGCCTACAGATTGAATCCCTTTTCACTCTTGGTCCGGGTTAATCTGGCCGCCCGCTATTTTCATGCTGGTTTATACTCCGAAGCGCTGCGGGCCTGCAAAGATGCACAAGCATTGTCCCCTGATTTTTATATGGCATATCTGGTCGAGGGTTGGGTAGAGTTAGCCCGGGGTGCATACGACCGAGCCATTGCAGTGTTGGAAAAGTCTTATAACCTTTCAGGGAAGAGCGACTACGACTCGTTAGCACATCTTGCGTATGCATACGCCCGTAACGGGCAATCTGAAAAGTGCAGGGAAATTCTACACGACATGCTGGCGGAACAAAATCAAGGGAATTATATATCCCCTTTCTTTCTCTCCCACCCCTACCTGGGGCTCGGAGATATAGGTACCGCTTTAGATCTATTAGAAACAGCATATGATGAACGGGACGGCAACCTCATTTGGAATTTTGCCGATCCGATTTTGAATGAGCTGCGAGAGAAACCGAGATTCAAGGCACTGCGGCAAAAGCTGAAGATCTGAATTTGACGCAGTATCATCCCCATTAGTACGTTCGAATTACATACTAAAAGTAAAGGGAGGAAAAAATGTTTAAAAGGCGAACTTCACTACTTTCCGTTTTAGTGATTACATTGGCACTTTTAGTTACCCCAAATCTGCTGGCTGGAGGTCAGCAGGAAGCCGAACAGGCGGCCGGCGAACAGCAGGCAGCTGAAGCGGGGGCACCTCAGATTGATGTTCCATCTGTGAATGCGGAGAAACTGGCAGGCCAGAAACCCTCCGGAGATTTGGAGATCTTCTCCTGGTGGGCCGGCAGCGAAGGTCCGGCGCTCGAAGCCTTGATAGATCTGTATGAGGAGACCTATCCGGATGCAGAGGTAATCAATGCGACGGTCACCGGCGGTGCCGGCACGAATGCAAAGGCCGTACTCAAGACCCGCATGCTCGGTGGTGATCCACCCGACAGTTTTCAGGTACACGCAGGCCGCGAGCTCATCGGTACCTGGGTAACCGCCGAACGAATGCAGGATTTGACACCAATGTTCGAACGCGAGGGCTGGATGGATGCATTCCCCGATCAGTTGATCGATCTGCTGAGTACTGAAAATGGGATCTGGTCGGTTCCGCTCACCATTCACCGCTCGAACGTGATGTGGTATGTGCAAAGCAACCTCGATGAGTGGGGTGTTGAAGTGCCGGAAAACTGGGATCAGTTTCTGGAGATTGCTCCGCAGCTCGAAGAACAGGGTGTCACGCCACTGGTCATAGCTGCAAACTGGACCGTACAGCATCTGTGGGAATCGGTCGCTCTGGCTGAACTCGGCCCGGAGCAGTGGAACGCCCTGTGGGAAGGCGAACTCGATTTCGACAGTGCAGAGGTCGTCCAGGTCTGGGAAAAACTCGATGAAATAATGGAATATACCAATACCGATGCATCCTCACTCTCCTGGCAACAGGCCACCGACCGGGTTATCAACGGTGAAGCTGCCTTCAATATCATGGGTGACTGGGCAGCCGGTTATATGGAGACCACCAAGGACCTGACTCCTGATGAAGGCTTCCACTGGGCTGCATCGCCCGGAACCGATGGTGTATTCATGCTGCTTTCAGACTCTTTCGGCATGCCGGTTGGTCTACCCCATCCCGCAAACACCTATCACTTTCTGCAGATGGTCGGATCCAAAGAAGGCTCGGATACATTTAATCCGAAAAAGGGATCTATTTCTCCGCGGATCGACAGCGATCTGTCGAAATACAACGTCTATTCACAATCCGCAGCGGAAGATTTTAGAAACAACGAACTGGTCGGAAGCTTGGCCCACGGCGTGGTCGCCAACGAGGGCTTTATGAACGACTTTGCTTCAGTTATGGAAATGTTTCTGAAAAACCGCAATCCTGAACAGGCAGCCAGCGCTATGCAGGCAATTGCCCGTCAGAACGGAATTACCAACTAACAGGAAAAATAATGAATGTTGCGCCGGTGCCCTGATAATCTGGGCACCGGTGTTTACTCCGGGGTTATACGCTATGCGAAAAAAGCTGCTGAATGACAACGTATTGCGAACTCTCACACTGTTACCGTCGATTATTCTGATTGCCATTTTTGTATACGGATTTATAGGAAATACCGTTTGGGTCTCACTCACCGATTGGGGTACTGAGGCTGCACTTTCGCTTACGCCGGAAATAAAATTTACCGGTTTGGGTGCCTATAAAACCCTATTTACCGAGGTAACCGACGCTCGTTTCAGACAGGATATTGTAAATACTTTCACCTATATGGTTCTGATTATCGGCATCACTATCGTGATCGGAATGATAACCGCTATCCTGCTGGATAGGGAGCCTAAAGGTGAAAACGTATTTCGTACCATTTTCCTCTATCCGATGGCACTCTCTTTCGTCGTAACCGGTACTATCTGGCGTTGGATGCTGGCACCGAGCGGCGGTATCAACCTGATTCCGAAACTGTTCGGGATGGAGCCCTTTCAATTTCAGTGGATTTCCAGCCGGGTAACCATACTACAGTTCAACTGGCAGAATGTACTCTACATCGCCGCTTTCATCATCGCGGTCATCTTAGCCCTGGCGGCCTACAACCGCTGGAAAAGTGTTACGATCAAAAAGAGCCCCCTAGTACCGACGATTATTGCGGCCTTGCTGCTGTTATGGTCCCTGGTCAAATGGCCTGCATTTCAAGCCCTGCCCTATGAAGAGACGCATGGTGTCAACCTGGCGACACTCGGAGTGATAATTGCTGCAGTGTGGCAATACTCCGGCTATACAATGGCTATGTTTCTGGCAGGCTTGCAGGGCATACCCCACAATCTGCATGAATCGGCCCGCATTGACGGCGCCACCGAGCCTCAATACTACTTCAGAATTGCAATTCCCATGCTCAAATCCACAGTATTGAGTGCAGTCATTATTCTATCGCATGTTTCTTTGAAGATATTTGCCTTGATCTTTGCAATGGCAGGACCAGACAATGCCGAGACCGGTCATCCGGCCGTCCTAATGTACCTGACCACATTCCGGGCTAACGACTTTGCAAAGGGGGCGGCGATTTCCATAGTGCTGTTCTTGGTCGCCTCACTGTTTATCATCCCGTATCTGGTAAGTTCGCATAGGTCGAGAAGAGGATAAACCCATGAGTACCACAAGCATGACAGTAAAGCCGCAGCGCATAGTTCTCTATTTGTTCATTACCCTGTTTCTGCTGGTGTACATTGTCCCGCTCTACATGACCGTTGCAACCGCCCTTAAACACCCGGCAGAGATTTCGCTTTCACAATCATGGATATTCCCTGCCGATCCCTACTGGGGGAGTTTCAGTGATGCCTTTCAAAAGCTCAGCCGCTACTTTATGAACAGTATTATTTTAACGGTCACCGGTACGGTTCTTTCGACTTTAGTGGGCGCGTTGAACGGTTATGTGTTTTCTAAATGGCGCTTCAAAGGCAGCGAGTTGATTTTTACCCTGTTTCTGTTGGGTATGTATATTCCGTATCAAATTATTCTGATTCCGCTTTTCCAGACCCTGCGGACCATCGGGCTGTACGGAGGCTTACCAGGCCTCATTCTCACCCATGTAATTTACGGCATACCCATTACCACGCTTATTTTCCGCAACTATTATGCCCAGATTCCCGATTCCATTCTCGACAGTGCAAAAGTGGACGGGACGAGTTTTTACGGCATATTCGGCCGCATCCTGCTGCCGCTTTCCGGACCGGGCTTTATTGTAGCGGGGATCTGGCAGTTCACCCAAATATGGAACGAGTTCCTCTGGGGAATCACTCTCACCCAAAAGGACGCCAATCCGATTACGGTGGGTCTGGCTCAGCTGGCCGGAGGTCAGGCGGTCAGCTGGAACATGCCTATGGCCGGTTCCATTATTGCCGCCGCCCCGATTGTGCTTATCTACATCCTGCTGGGTCGCCACTTCATCCGCGGCATGCTCGGCGGTGCGCTGAAGGAATAAGCTGAAAAAAATAATCAGCCGATAACCCCCACCACTTTAATGTACCTCTGGGGATTCTCCGCCATCTGAACCAGATAGTCAGGCAGCTCGGTAAAATCAACGCTGGCCGACACTATCTGCTCCACGTCGACCTTTCCCGAGTCGATCAAATCGATTGCCTCGGGAAACTCGCCGGTACTGGTTCGTGACCCGCGTACATCCAGCTCCTTCTTAATGAACAGCCCTGTGGGCATTTCGACTTCGCTTTTCGGATGGCCGGTAAAGACGACCCGCCCGGCATTCGACACCACGTCCACTGTTTGCCGGATGACCGTCAGCGCTCCAGTGGCTTCGATCACACATTCGGCCATTCGGCCGCCGGTAATCGTCGCCACTTCAGAAACCACTTCCTTCTCTTGTGCATTCACTGTGTAGTCAGCACCGAGGCCGGCGGCAAGCTCAAGGCGCTCCGGCAGAACATCTACCACAATTGCATGCGCGCCGTATGCCTTGGCAACCTGAGAGATTAGATTCCCGATGGGACCGGCACCGAAGACAACTACATGCTCACCAGACCTTACGCCTCCGCGGTGCACGCTATGCAGTGCAATGGTGAGGGGCTCTACACAGGCAGCCTGCTCGGCGGAGAAGCCCTCCGGAATCGGGTGCACTAACTCCTTTGGAAAGGGAAAAAACTCGCTCATCCCGCCGTCGGTTTGCACTCCGAGCACTTTCAAATCGATACAGCTGTTATTGCGCCCGATAGAACAGGGATAGCACTGCCCGCAGCTGATATAGGGTTCGAGGGTCACCCGCTGTCCTGCTATTAGATCTGTTTGGCCTGCGTTTTCCAGCGACTCTACTACACCGGCCAGTTCGTGGCCGATTATTCTGGGGTAGCTCACCAACTGGTTCACTCCCCGGTACGCTGCCACATCGGAACCGCATATGGCCATCGATTTCATTCTGATCAGAACCTCACCGCTGCGGGCTGCAGGCTCAGGTACAGATTTTATCTGCACCGAACCCGGCTTTTCGAGACAGATAGCTTTCATATTTTTCATACTCCCGGCCTTATTCGTTTCCGCGCTTCTGCTTTATCATTTCGATGAAGCGCAGATTGCGTCTGCGACGAAAATCCTCGGCGTTGCGCCCGGCCCAGTCGTACAGCCCCTGCCCGCTTTTCTGCCCGAGCTCCCCGGCATCCACTTTTGAAAGCAGGATTTTCTGCGGATGAGCTTCCCGGCAGAGCGTCGGGTACAGATAGCTCTGTACCTGTTTGTGCAGGTCGAGGCCGCAGGAATCGAAATATTCCATCGGCCCGATTGTAGAAAAACGCGGTCCGAAACTGTTCAAAACTACCTTATCGATGTCATCCGGATCAGCGACCCCCTGCTCGATAAGAAAGAGGGCTTCGCGGTAAAGAGCATGCTGCAGGCGGTTGCCAATATGCCCGGCGATATCCTTCTTTAGAACAACCGGTGTTTTCCCAAGCTGTTCTATGAACTCCATCGCCACCCGGCGCGCTTCGCTCCCGAGCCTATCGTGCGGGACAATTTCCACCAACGGCACCAGATAGGGAGGATTCCAGAAGTGGGTTACCATCATCCGGTCCTGTCCGGAGATGTGCGCGCCGATATCATTGGGCGAGAGGCCGGATGTGCTCGAACAGAGAATCGCATACTTCTTACAGTTCGCATCTATCTGAGAAAAAATATCCTGCTTCACCTTTAGATCTTCAAACACGGCTTCGATTACCAAATCCGCGTCTCTCACCGCATCAGATACCTGGGTCGATGTGCTAACCCTCGAGAGGGCGTCCTGTTTTTCTGTTCCTGTGATTACCCCTTCTGCCACCAGATCATCTAAGTCCTTAGTGATGTTGGCCACACCGCGATCGGTATCGTCTTTGTCCAGACCCACCAGCCGTACGGTTCTTCCGGCCGTAAGCACCGACGTGCTGATATCGGGCCCGATCATCCCGCAGCCGATTATAGTGATTTTTTGTATGTCCTGACCCGTCATGTGTTACTCCTCACTCACATCTTAGAGAAAACTCGGAAAGGGAATGTTCGGTTCATCAGTAAAGAAATCAAAAGTTCCCTGCGGATACCAGTAACGAACCCGGGCCTTGTCGCGGGGGTATACATACTGGGCGCCGGTTTTCCATAGAAACAGTCCGAACTCCAGGCGTTCGTGGTTCATCCTCCATAGAGTTTCCAGCTCATGGTCATCGGGAACCTGATTAGTCCAGGTATCGTGATGGAAGGGAATCAACACCCGGGTATCGAGGTTTTGTGCGATCCGCAGGCAATCGGATGCGGGCACCTTGTCCATGTTGCCGGGGGCGTTGATTCCGTAGGAAACCAGACACACATCAATGTCAAATTGCTTTCCATGCTTGAAGTAGCCGTTAGAATAATGGGAATCGCCGGAGTGGTAGATCTGTCCACCCGGGGTTTCGATCACATAGTTCACGGCTCGCTCATCCATATCCACCGGCATCTTCCCGCGAAGGTCCCCTTCCGGAGGAATAGTAATCAGAGCGGTTCTGTCAAAGGATTCGACCGCGTGAACTGTAATATCCCCGACTTTATAGGTATCCCCTGGTTTAACTACAACACAGCGTTTTTCGGGTACTCCCAACGCAAGCCACTTGTCTACACACAGCTGCGGACCAATGAAGGGCGCATCCGTATTCTGCACAACTGCCGCCGCCACATACGGACAGATGTGATCGTCGTGAATATGGGTAGAAAAGAGCGCGTCCAGCTGGTTTACCTTCCCCACCTCGAACGGATCCATCACTGTAGGGTAAGCCTTCAGGTTCGGGGGCAGCGCCCTTCCGCCGGTCATGCGGGTCATTTGAAAATCTTTTGTTTCTTCGAACGGGGGTTCCTCATGGGTCGAGCGTCCGCGGCCCACCCAGTAGTCCATAGCTATGTTGGCATTTCCCGGGGTTTTTACCCATATACCGGTTGTTCCGAGCCACCACATGGAGAAGTTGCCGGCCTCTACCTGATAATCTCTTATCTCTTCGTTGAGCCAGATACCCCACTCCGGGAACACGTCTTTCAGCCATTGTTCTTTGGTTATCTTGTTTACATTCATAGAATCATCACTCATTGTCGGTCCTCCGATTAAATTGAAGTTATTTTATCCTTTTACGGCACCGGCCGTTAAACCCATGATCAGA
>JAASTM010000053.1 GCA_021767325.1 Spirochaetales bacterium | reverse complement strand
CCACCAGCAGGGCTATTACGGCGATGATGGCCGGCAGTTTGTACGGCCCCATGAACCGCAGCAGGCGCCGCATGATGACCGGGTCGTAGCCTTTGATGATTTTCTCTTGTTCCATTACACCCCTCCTCCGGATAGTTGCTGCAGACGGTAGATGTCGCGGTACAGGCCCGGCTGTTCGGCCAGTTGGTCGTGGCTGCCCTGCTGCACGATGCGCCCTTCGTCCAGAACGATGATGTGGTCGGCGTGCTGCAGGGTGGAAACGCGGTGGGCCACCAGGATGTTGGTGCGGCCGCGGCGGGTCTCGAGGAAGGCGTCTAATATTTTTTCCTCGGTCTCGGCGTCGACCGAGGCCAGGGCGTCGTCGAAAATCAGCAGCTCCGGGTCGATGAGCATAGCCCGGCTGATGGCGATGCGCTGCTTCTGCCCGCCGGAAAGGGTGACCCCGCGTTCGCCCACCTCGGTGTTCCAGCCGTGGGGGAAGGTGGCCAGCTCGCGGCTGATGGTCGACACTTCGGCGGCCTGCTGTACCTCGGCGTCGGAGGCGTCGGGCCGGCCGAAGGCCAGGTTGCCGCGGATGGTGTCGGAGAAGAGAAAGCTGTCCTGCGGGACGATGCCGATGGCCGCTCGCAGCTCCGGCAGCAGGTACTGGCGGATGTCGTTGCCGCCGATGAATATGCTGCCGGTGGGCGGGTCGAGCAGGCGCGGGATGAGGCGCACCAGGGTCGATTTGCCCGAGCCGGTGCGGCCGAGGATGCCGAGGGTGCTGCCCTGCGGCACCTCGAAGGAGATATCCTGCAGCAGGGGCGGGCCTTCGAACTGGTAGCGGAAGCTGAGCCGGTCGACCTTCAGGCCGCCGGTGGGGCGGCTGGTGATGGCGTCGGGCTTGGAGGTGATGTCCGGTTGTTCGTTGAGGATTTCGTTGATGCGCTGCATACTGGCCGCTCCGCGCTGGAGCATATTGATGGTAAAACCCATGCCCATGACCGGCCAGCGCAGCATGACCAGGTAGCTCATGAAGGCCATAAAATCGCCGGGGGTGAAGTCGTCCAGGATAACCGCCTGGCCGCCGAAGTACAGCAGGAACAGCAGCGAGAGGCCGCTGATGAAGGTGATGAGGGGGAAGAAGAGGCCCCAGATGCGCACCAGCTGCATGTTGCGGCTGAGGTTGTCGTCGTTGCGGATGTTGAAGTTCTTCTCTACCCAGGGCTCTTTGACGAAAGACTTTACCACCCGGATGCCGGTAAGGGTCTCCTGCACATGCTCGGAGAGGCGCGAGAAGCCCTCCTGCACCGCCTTGAAGCGCTGGCCGATGACCTTACCGCCGAAGAGCACCAGGATGGTGATGAGCGGCAGCGGGATGATGGTGATGAGGGCCAGCCGCGGGAACTGGGCAAACAGGATGGCCAGGATGGCCACCGACAGGAAGAAGCCGTCGATAAAGGCCACCAGGGCCATGCCGCTGGCCATGCGGATGGCGCGCATGTCGTTGGACGAGCGGGCCATAATGTCGCCGGTGCGCATCTTCTGGTAGAAGGTGGTCGAGAGGGTGAGCAGGTGCTTGAAGACCTTCTCGCGCAGGTCCCGCTCCAGCCGCCGCGAAGCCCCGTGGATGAAGTAGCGCCAGCCGAAGCGGAAGAAGGCCACCGCCAGGGCCACACCCACCATGATCAGCACCAGGCGGCCCACCGCCTCTAAGGTGAAGCTGTCGCCGGCGATGATATTGGTGATGCGCTTGATGAGCTGCGGAATGTACAGCTCGCCGGCGTCGGTGAGGACCAGGGTCAGCAGGCCCAACACATAGTAAATTGTGTACCGCTTTACCAGCGGCAGTAGGGTTTTGTACTCTTTTAACATATGTCGGTTACTCTTAATGCTGTTGTTATCGTTGCAGCGCGTTTTATGAATATACTATTATTTGATGATATACCAAAATATATTTCCTTGAAAGTTCCTCAGCTACGAAAACTCCCCCTGCGTATAAAAAGCTGCAGGGGGAGGGTAAATGGAGGGAGGCCGGGATGCCACGGGCGATTTACTTGAAGTAACGCTCCTGATTCAGCAGTAGCCGCCGTACGCGCCATTCGGCCATGAGAAATGGATATTTGTTGCTGCTGAGCTTGGCAGGATAGTGTTTGTCTTTGGTCGGCAGCCACAGGGTAATTTCCGTTTTTGTTCCATCCATTTTACTTATTCGAATGTCGGCTAGGATGGAACCGGATGGAGTTGCAGTGGGAAAACCGTCGGCGGTTAAACTGTCGAGTTCTGCAAATAGGGCTCTGAAAGTGCTGGTTTTGAACTCGGCGGCTTGCGCGGACTCGGCTGACTGGGCGTAGCGGGCCTGCCAGGCGGGCTGCGCGGAGGTTTGGGAGGCTTCGGATGTTGCAGGGGATTTGCCGGCCGTGTCGCTGGCGGCGGTGGAACCAGCATCTTCTTTTTCTGCTGTGGTTTCTGTTGTGGACGGTTCTTCCGGTTCCGCACGCCGGGTAATGTAGAGGGTAGGCTGCTGCGGGGAGCGGATTTCTATTCTTTTGACGTCAGCCTCGGCCACTCCACCCATATTTTTCTGCCGGAATACCTTCAGGTCGAGTGAGAAATAGGTACTGATGCCTTTGGGCAGCAGTACTACCTGCGGCTTTCCGTTGATGCGGCCGTATACGGCATTACCGGCCGCGGCATCGTTGCCGAGGGCGATGATTGCAGTCTCATCGGCATCGGTGGAAATACGCAGTATGCGCTTGTCAGCATCCGACAAGCCGAATTTTTCGTAGTTACCGCGACTGCTGATTATTTCGGCAGTATCAATCTCCTTAAAAGCCTCGATCAGATGGGTAACTCGATCCGTTTCGGCCGGATAGCCGGCTTGGCCGACTATCCAGCGATCGGTTTTGGAGGCCTGATCCGGCGCAGCTTCCTGAGCGGTCGGTTTGGCGGTATCCGCCGCGGGGTTCAGTTTGATTTGAAGGGTTTGATCGCCCTGTTTGAGGGTGAGCTGGTTTATTTTTCCGGCCAGCAGCGGGACCGTAAGCGTGTTCTTCTGAGTGTCGGCGGTCTCTTGAAAAATAAAGATGAGGATCAAGAGAACGGCTACCGCGGTATAGATGAGCGTGCGCTTCGGCAGCTGGGCGAGGGTTTTGTGCATGTTCATCATTGAACCTCCCTGTTGTGTGTAAAGGTGGCGAGTATTCGGCGGGCATGGGCGCGGCGGCGCAGCCATACGGCTCCTCCAATCAGCAGAACCAGCAGGGGAACCAGAATTACATTTCCCCAGCGTACGAACAGCCTGAAGAACGGCGAGGGCAGATCAATGCGGGGAACCCCGAGCCCTTTACTGCGCAGTTCGGCAAAGCCGGGACTGCCGTTGAGGTAATCGATGCTGTTCATCAAGAATGTGCTGTTAGGGGTTCGCTGCTGCGGATTGAGCAGCTGCGCCGTGGTAACAGCCGAGGTGCTCAGCACAATGATCCGGCTTTCAGTGGCCGAGCTGTTTCTAAACCGCCGGATACTGAGGTCGGCCGTCGAGTCGGCTGGGCCGGTCTGCTGGGCGGTACTGGTGGGTGAGGTACCGTTTTTAGATGCCTCTTTGGAGGGCAGCCGGATGTTCGGCGGAGCGTCGTAGTTACTGGTAAAGCTGCCCTGCAGCAGTACCGCCATGTCGCGGGGCTGGGTGTCGGCTGAGGGAGGTGCACCCTGAATATAGGGGCTGATCGCGGCCGGATTGTCTACGGTCCAGCTGTCGGAGGAGCTTTGCAGCAGCGGGATGTAGTGAGCCTCGGCTTTATCTACCGGCTTAATCTGGGTTGCGTTGAATAGGATCACATCCTGCAAGCCGGCCGTGATGACCGACTTGCGGTTCAGACCCTCGCCGCTGATTACCGGCGCCTGAAACAGCTTCTGAGGCCCGTCGCTCTGCCGGGCGACATAGCTCTGCTCATCCAATACGATTTTGGCGGTGAGCTCGGCGCCCCAGTGTTTAAGAAAGGGTTCCAGGCCGGTGTCGCTCTTGTTCCACTGCGGGCGCTTGCCGGCCAGCATCGCCTGTCGCGACGGTTGGCTTTGTAGGTTGCGATCCATCAGCACGAACAGCGACCCGCCGTTCATTACGAACTGGTCGATCCGATACAGAGCCGCTTCGGAATACTCGCCGGTCGGGCCGTTGATAATAAGGGTGTCGATATCGCTGGGAATCGGCTCTTCGGCTGGGTTAATCGGGACCAGCTTAAACCGTTTCTCGGCCAGGGTGGCCAGCGGTGCGGCGCCCTGGCGGCTGTCCTGCAACGATTTTTCACCGTTGCCGGTGGCGTAGGCGATGCGGGGGCTGGCGGCTACCAAGGCCTGCAGGGCCTTGCGTACCGACTCTTCGATGTTCTGCGGATCCTCGAGGGAGTAAGCGCCCAGCAGGCCGGAATAGATTCGTAACGGAATCCGCTGGAGTTTATCCTGGTACGAGAGTACGATATCCAGAAGACCCTCTTGGCGCTGGCCGCCGGCGCTCTTCCAGCTGACCGGTTCTATGCCGAACTTCCGGCTCAACGAGTCGATTGCGGCGTCGTTTTCGGGGCGCAGATACTCGAACTCGATACGGTCGTAGTTGTCGGCATTTATTTTCCGGTGAATATCCCGCATGGTTTCCTGCAGCTTATCGAAGCCGCGGATGTTCAGTTGCTGCAGGCTCGGTGAGGCGATAACTCGCATAGTAACCGGGGCGCTGGTACCGGAAAGGGCGTCGGCCTGGGTTATCGCCGACCGCATGGCGGTGGTCAGACGGTACTCCATACTGTTGGTCGAAGTGAGCCGGTCGATCCGCTCGACTACGTTGCCATACAGAACCACCGCACCCATGTACACGGCCTTCGACTGAAACTCATCGGAGCGAACCTCCTGAATTGTGACCTGCTGCAGCCCGTATTTGCGGGCCTCGTTTTTTCCCTGCGGGCTGGTCGGATCGATGACCTCGTAACTAAAGTTGCGGCCGCCGGTGCCGCTGTACTCGCGCAGAAGGTCGAGCAGGTACTGGCGAACCCCGTTATACGGAGCAGGCAGTTCCGCGTTATAAAACACCTTTACCCGTAGGGGATCTTCGGTCAGCGCCAGCGTCTCTTTGCTTACCGCCGAAAGGCTGTAGGCGTTGTTATGGGTCAGGTCCAGGCGTACATACCCGTTGGTAGAGATGAGGTTGATCATTACCAGGATGAGCAGTCCCAGAAATAGATTTATCGGCAGAAATAGTTTGTTCCTATTCATATTTTCAAACCCCCGTGGTTATCGTTGTCGGTTGAGCCGGTAGAGAGCCAGCATGAGAAAGCCGCTGCTCAAACTGATGAAATACACTATTGAGCGGGAATCGAGCAGCCCTTTGGCAAAACCTTTGAAATGCTGCCCTACGCTGAGAAACTCGAAGAACGGAAGCAGCCCGGTGGGAATGAGAATAAGGAAGGCATCCAGCAGGGCGAGGCTCAGCGAGAGAACCAGTGCGGTTATCAGTGCAACGATCTCGTTACTGGTAAGGCTGGAGGCGAACACACCGATGGCCGAATAGACGGCGACTAGCAGCACCGCTCCGATATATCCGCCGACTACCGGACCAAAATCCAATGCTCCGGTGGCACTTACGCTGAAGGCGAACAGCACGGTTGGCAGCAGCAGGAAGAGACCGGTTATCCAGGCGGCCAGAAATTTCGATAGGATGATTTCCAGGTTTCCGATCGGAAGGGTGCTGAGAATCTCCCAAGTGCCGCGGCGCCGCTCTTCGGCTATCAGGCGCATAGACAGAGCCGGGATAATGACGGCCAGCAACAGCGGCAGCATAGAGAAAAACCGGCGCATTTCTACTCTCTC
This sequence comes from Spirochaetales bacterium, assembly GCA_021767325.1. Next base: position 3,447 of record JAASTM010000053.1, on the reverse strand, counting down.
GAAAATGAAATAGGCTGAGAAGAACAGCCCGGCCGATACGGCCAGAAACAGCGCTCCGACGATATAGGCCGTCGGGGTCTGAAAGTAGTGGGCCAGCTCGCGCTGCAGCAGCGCTTTGCCGGCGGTCAGGCGTTGAGTGGCGGTGGTTTTCATTGAGGGCCTCCTTCCGCAGCGCTTCCGTCGCCGGTGAGTTCGTGGAATATGTCTTCCATGGAAGTTTTTTCTTGATACATTTCGTAAATAGTAAGATTCTTCAGCGATGAGGCGGCGTGGAAGATATCCGGGCGGATATCGTACTCGGGATCGGTCAGAACGGTAGTATGCAGCAGCGCGGCGGCCTCCGTGTGTGCCTGCGGGTCGGCTGGGGCGGTGTTCTGCTCGACTGTTCGAAAGCCTGGCAGCTTTTGCAGCGCCTCCCGCAGTGTGTCGAGGTCAACACCGTCGGTAAGCAGATGTACCCGGCGGGATGCGGGCGAGAATGAGGCAATCGATCCGTCGTAGCGGATAGAGCCTTTGTGGATAACTATGACCCGCTTACAGAGCGCCTCCACCTCCTGCATTATGTGAGTCGAGAGGATAACCGTTTTAGTTTCCGCGATCCGCCGGATGAGATTGCGTACTTCGAGTATCTGGTTCGGATCGAGGCCGTTGGTCGGTTCGTCCAGCACCAACAGCTCAGGATCGTGCAGTAGGGTGTGGGCCAGGCCGACTCTCTGCCGGTACCCTTTGGAGAGCTCGCGGATGGGCTTGTGGGCGTGCGACTGCAGCCCCACCTCGGCAATCACCTCCGGCACCCGCTGTTGCGGGTCTAAGCCGTGCAGCTTGGCCTCGTAGCTCAGGTAGTCCCAGGCCAGCATCTCGCCATATACCGGGGCCGATTCGGGCAGATAGCCGATAAGTCGTTTCAGCTGCACAGAATCGGGTGAAAACGGGCGCCCGGTTATCGACACCGTGCCGCGGGTCGGTTGCATAAAACCGGTCATAATCCGCAGAGCGGTGGTTTTTCCGGCCCCGTTCGGGCCCAACAGTCCGATGATGCCTCCTTTAGGAATGGAAAAAGAAACATCGTTTAGCGCAGTGAGGTCGGCATAATCCTTACCTATAGAGTGAAATTCAACCATAGACACCTCTTCCAAGTGAAATAATTTTTTTTATCAGAAAAACATTACAGTTTTCTTACAAGAAGATTACAAGATTGCCGCCAGTGTGTAAGGTACGGCTATACCGGGTGGTTGGCGTGCGTAGTTTCAAGTATACTTGCAAGTATACTTGACATGCCAGCTGCCCAGAGCTATCATGTAGAAAGAGGTGAGAGGATGCCGCAGATATCATTATATATTGATGAGGAAACCCTCGAAAAACTGAAAGCTGCCGCCGAGCGTGAACATACGTCGATTTCTAAATGGGTGGCTCGTCGCATTCGAGCGCAGGTGGAACCGGAATTTCCGGCCGGCTATGAGGAACTATTCGGCTCTATACAAGATGAGAGTTTTGTGGAACCGAAAGAGATAGAGGCTGCACTCGACACATTTCGGGAGTCGATGTGATGTTCTTCCTCGATACCAACACGTGCATTTACTTTCTAAACGGAAGGTACGAAAGTGTAAAGCGGCGGCTGTTAGCGACGCCTCCGAAGGATATTGCAGTGCCGGCGGTAGTGCAGGCGGAACTGCTATTCGGTGCATATAAAAGTAGAGAGAGAAGCGAGAATATCGAAAAGGTGGAGATGTTCTTGAAGCCCTTTCGACTGGTACCCTTCGATGGCGAAGCCTGTTATAGATATGCCGACATGCGATTTCGATGTGAGGTGAACGGAACTCCGGTCGGCCCGAATGATCTATGCATTGCCGCGATTGCGAGTGCCCATGACGGAATACTCGTCACTCACAAGATCAAGGAGTTTGCGGTGATCGAGGATTTGCGGGTAGAGGATTGGGTGGCGGTATGAATATTATTCTGTTCGAAGAAGTACCGCAATTCATTCCGCTAAGCGACCGGCGGGGGCGGCACCTAAAAAAGGTGCTGAAGGCGGGGGCCGGCGACTGTCTGAAGGCCGGCCTGGTAAATGGCCCGCGCGGTGAGGTTCGTGTTGAGGCAATCGAGCCCGACGGCTACCGGGTAAGCTGGCGAGAGAGTGGGCCGGCGGTGGGGTTGTATCCGCTGACCCTGCTGGTGGGCTTCGTGCGGCCGATCTCGGTGAAGCGCATTCTGCGCGAGGCGGCCAGCCTGGGGGTTGAACGGCTGATCTTTGCCGTGACCGATACCGGCGAGCGCAGCTACCTCGCGGCCAACCTGTGGAAAACCGGCGAGTACCGCGAGTATCTGATCAACGGGCTGCAGACCGCCGGGGGAACCGTGCTGCCGGAGGTGGAGCTGTGCGGCGGGCTGCGGGAGGCGCTGGAGTTGGTCGAGACCTCTCCGGGGACTACAGCCCACGGAGAAGCGCCGGTCCGGCTGGTGTTGGACAATGTGGGCGGCGGCCGGCCGCTTGCGCAAGTTGAGCTGACCGGCCCGCGGGCAGCGGTGCTGGCGGTAGGCTCGGAGCGCGGCTGGAGTGAGCGCGAGCGGGGGCTGTTCCGGCAGGCCGGCTTCGAGGCGGTGGGCTTGGGCAGCCGGGTGCTGCGCACGGAGACGGCCTGCAGCGCCGGGGCGGCTCTGGCCCTGGCGCGCATGGGTTTTGTTTAGGGGCTGCGCCCGGGCTATGGGCGGCCGGCGGCGGCCAGTGTCTGAACTCGGCCGGGCGGGGCTTTTACACGGCGCGGTGCTGTAAATGAAACAGCAATTCACATATAATAAAAGCGAGGAGGATCGCTATGGCGTTGAACCTACAAAGTTTGGCCAAATCTATCGCAGCTCTACGCACGTCGATTGAAGTCTGCGATAAGAATTGGGGATCGGAGGATGGGGATATGCAGGATACTCTGCGCGCCGGGGTTATTCAAAATTTCGAAGTTGCGTATGAGCAGGGCTGGAAGATGTTGCAGCGCTGGATTAAGAGCAATATGTCGCCTGAAGATGCCGAGCACCCCCGTACCCGCAAAGAGCTGTTTCGGATTGCAGCGCGGAAAGGCTTGATTCAGGATCCGGCCCCCTGGTTTGAATATGCCGAGGCGCGGAATATGACCTCCCACACGTACGATGAGAATAGTGCTCTATCTGTGTTTGAAACCGCGCGGGAGTTTGTTGCAGATGCGGAATCTCTGCTGCGAAGCTTAGAGGAACTGAATGATTGATTTGGGTCGGGACCAGCTGGAGGAGGTGAAAGCCATTCTCAGGCGATTTGTTCCGGAGTGTGAGGTGCGGGTGTTCGGGTCGCGGATACACGGCCGGGCGCAGAGGTTTTCCGATTTGGATATTGCCTTGCGGGGACCGGGAAAACTCGATTTCAGTACGCTCGAGAAACTGAAAGATGCATTTGCCGAGTCCGACCTTCCGATTCAGGTGGAT
>JAASTM010000052.1 GCA_021767325.1 Spirochaetales bacterium | reverse complement strand
TGCAACCTTTAGAGGTGCCAAGAACAAAGATGCGGCGTATGATGTCATCAAGACCTTCAGTGACAAGGAGCACAACGAACAGTACTGCCGGGATACCTTCAATCTCTCGTCCCGTAAGGATGCCGAGATCGATTACCCGAGCAGGTCTGCTGATTTTGCAGTGTTTGCGGACGACCTCTCAGTGACTCCGGCTTACACCGCAGTCGACTGGAAGAGCCCCGAACTCAACAAGATCTATTCTTATATCCGCGAACAAATTGTAGAAGGACTTCTCGGAAACCAGACAATGGAAGAAACTGCCGAGAATATACACGAAAAAGGAAACACATTTTTCGAGTAGACTTCATTCACCGAGAATCCCCGCACTGCATCTTGAGCTGCGGGGATTCCATTTTTTTACAGGATAAAGCATGAAGAAAATAAAAACACACGGAACCTTTGAACAGACACTTACTCCGCTCTTTTTTCTTACTCCTAACATGCTCATATTTACTATCTTCATCATTCTGCCGGCTGTTTTCGGCTTGAGGATGGCTTTTTATGAATGGAGCATCTTAGGAGATGCACACTATGTTGGGCTGGAAAACTTCAAGAATCTTGTGCATGACGAGATGTTCTGGCTTACTCTTTCAAATACTGTTGTGTATGTAGTTTCAGTGGTTCCTCTGATTATAGTCACCAGCTTAGGCTTGTCGCTCGTGGCAAGTCATAGATTACCGGGCATCGGCCTGTTTCGCTCGTTTTATTATCTGCCAACCATGCTTAGCTACGTAATCGTGGGTATTGCCTGGCGCTGGATACTCGGCGACGATCTCGGAATTATAAATTACCTCATTACCACCGCCGGTGGGCCGAAGGTGCACTGGCTGACCGATTCCAATATGGCAATGGCCAGTCTGGTGTTTGTTACCGTGTGGAACCGAACCGGATATTTTATGATGATGTTCATTGGAGGACTCACCGCCATCCCGGATACCTACTACGAGGCCGCCCGAATTGACGGAGTATCTAAGTTGCAAATGTTCCGGCACATCACCCTGCCGCTGTTACGTCCGACGATTCTGGTGGTCGGCGTTCTCTCCACCATTGAGGCATTCAAGGCCTTCGAGTTGATTTTCGTGATGACTGAGGGCGGGCCAGGGTATTCAACCAAGTTTCTCGTACAAAACATATATCAAATAGCCTTTGAAGAAGACCGTATGGGCTACGGAGCATCGATGTCTATAGTGCTGCTGCTGATAATCGGTGCTTTTGCCTTCTTTCAATTTTTCGCCAACCGGAAGGAGTACATCAATGAGTAAAACCAGTCGTTATATGCTCCTGTCAGTTTTTACCGTGATATTTGTGTTCCCCATATTATGGGTTTTTCTCTCCTCGCTAAAACCACAATCAGAGCTTTTTACGTTTCCTCTGTCGATTTTACCCAATGACCCTACCCTGCATAACTATTTTGCAGCATTTAGGGAAGGGGAGTTCCTCCTCTATTTTAAGAACTCAATGTTTGTGGCCGTTACCGCAACGCTTATCACGGTGCTGATCAATACTATGGCCGGCTATGCCCTTTCAAAGTTCATTTTCAAGGGGAGGGATATTATTTTCTACGTTATGATTGCAACCCTGATGATTCCTCTACAGGTTATAATGGTACCGATTTTTCTCCTTCTGAAAAATTTGGGCATGTTGAACTCATTGTGGGGCATCATAATTCCCCCGGCGGCAACTCCCACCGGAATTTTCTTGGCACGGCAATATATTCTGACAATTCCGAATTCACTTATCGAAGCTGCACGGATAGACGGGGGCGGCGAGTTTTATATTTTCCATTCAATTATACTCCCCTTGGCCACTCCAATCATCGCCACGATTACCATTTTCTCATTTATGTGGCGTTGGAACGACTTCTTATGGCCGTTTATTGTAATTTCTACTCAAAAGTTCATGACGGTGCAGCTCGCCCTGGCCAATTTTGTGGGACAGTACCAGATAAACTGGGCCAGTCTTCTGGCAATGACGATTATTTCGATGGTACCCATGATCATAGTCTTTCTATTGTTTCAAAAGTACTTTGTGAAAGGGCTTACTGCCGGAGGAGTGAAGTTTTAGTCATGAAGCTTGCCATAACAAACCTGCAGCGCATAGAAATTGAACGCAACAAGGTCCAACTGATTGGGCAGAAGGGGCATGTGGAACTGACGGCATTCGGAGAAAACACCTTTTCTGTGACCTACCGTTTCTCGGAACTCACCGAATCGGAGACGGTTCGAGAGTATACTCCTCATCTTTTTGATGAATCGTTTCGAACATCGGGAAATGAGTTATACCGGGAGTGGGATGCAATTGAAGAGCACGATGCATATTACCAACTCAAGTTCGGGGAGAATACCTTTTTCATCGAGAAGGCCACCGCAACAGTAGCGGTGTATTACCGTGATAAATTGGTGCACGGAGGGAAGATCGGTGATAAGGACACAGTGTTACCCGATTATCCCTTGCGGGTGCAATACGATCAGCTTTCGGGAGTTCATACCGGCAAAATGAATTTTCATCTAGAACAAGAGGATGCGTTTTTCGGTCTTGGTGATAAATCAGGTCATTTGAATAAACGCAACCGTAGGTTCAAGATGTTCAATCGCGATTCGCTGGGCTATAACGCCGAATTGTCAGATCCTTTATACAAGTCGATTCCGTTTCTGCTTCGAATGAACCGCAGTGAGCATACGATATGCGGACTCTTTTTTCCGCACCTCAATATCGAAGAGTTCGACTTGGGAGTGGAGAGTAACTACTATTACTGTATTAAGATGAACGGCGGCCCGTACGGATACTTCGTGTTTACCGGAGATGAGTACAAAAGCATATTGAACCAGTATACCAGCCTTACCGGCCGGCCGGCTCTTCCGCCGCTGTTTACCTTCGGTTTTCTCGGTTCATCGATGAGCTACACCGAACCGGATGATGCTGAGCAGAAAGTAAATGAGTATTTTGAGAATATTGAAAAGTATGGAATTCCATGCGAAGGTATGTACTTTTCATCTGGTTATGTCAAAGCGGAAAACGGAGAAAGGTATTCGCTGCTTTGGAATCGGGAAAAATTCCCGGAACCAAAAACAGTGATAAAACGCTGGTTGAAAAAGGGCTACCGGATCTGCTGCAATATTAAACCTGGTTTTCTAACTACTCATCCTTGGTACCGTGAGATTGCCGACGATGGGCTCTTTATAAAGGATGGAGAAGGACGGGATTTTGCTGAGTATTATTGGGGAAACAGTGCATCCTTCATCGATTTTTCCATAGAGCACGCATACAAATGGTGGAAAAAGCAGCTCAAGGAGAAGTTCATCGACAACGGGGTGGCCGGCATCTGGAATGACAACAATGAATTCGAAATCGAAGACGAGTCGGTACCTGTTCATCAGATTAAAGCGTTGATGCCGGTGCTGATGTCGAAAGCCGGGTATGAAGCCATGCGTGAAGCTCATCCCGGAAAGCGCCCGTGGATTATCAGCCGTTCAGGGTATACGGGGATACAACGATACGCCCGCACCTGGACTGGAGACAATGTCTCCGATTACACTTCGTTGTCATATAATGTTCTGATGGGCTTGACGTTGGGGCTCAGTGGAATCCCGTATTACGGTCATGACATTGGCGGCTTCTTTGGGGACCGACCGGATAAGAATCTGCTGATTCGATGGTGTCAAAGCGCAGTGTTTCAACCACGCTTTGTAATTCACTCATGGAACCCCGACGGAGTACCAACGGAGCCGTGGAGCTACCCGGAAATCAGTGGAGTGATTACCGATCTGGTGAAAGAGCATTACCGCTATATGCCATACATCTACAACTGTGGCATAGAGAGTTCACAGAACGGTACTCCTATGGAGCGGCCATTGGCGCTTGAATTCTCAAAAGATACCCGGGTAGATTTCGAGGACTTCAATTTTATGTTCGGCGACTCAATTCTGGTGGTTGCACCAGTCAAGGAGAGCGAGGAGAGCTTTCCTGTCTATCTACCTGCAGGAGAAGAATGGTTCGAACCTGTGCAGCAGCTGTTATTTCAGGGCGGCCAACACATTGAAGTGGATTATCACCTCGAAGGGGTCCGTTTTTTTGTGAAAGCCGGTAGCGTAGTGCCGATGACGGATTATGAGGGGCCACTGCTTCACGCATTCTTCGAGCGGGTAATTTTCAGACTGTACCCAAAGATCGAGGGAACTACTGAGTATCACTATTTCGAAGATGACGGAGAGAGCGATTTTTCCGAGGGAAGCTATAATGAGTGGTTGATTCGAATGAGCTGTGAAGGGCAGAACAAGTATACTCTCAGTATTGAGTTACTACAAAGTGCCTTTGCAGCAGAGCCTCCGTTGCAACGAATTTTCAAATTCGAACTACCTCAAGCATTCTCATTTGTAGAGCCGCAGGGGTCGCAGCAGAACTGTGTAACGGTTCAATCGGGGGATATTGTGGCACAGAGGGAACCGGCCTCGGTATGGAAATTTCATGGAACTTATCAAGACATCTAAGGAGTACCTATGACTACAAAGCTGCATGAGCTAATTCTGACCGACACCAATACGGTCGAGCTGCAGGAGCGCAGGGCAGATCCTATCTCATCTTACTCGGTTGGAGTACGCAATTCTTTCTCTTTAATCAGTCCCGGAACGGAGTTAGCACTCTTTACCGGTACTCATATCGGGTTCACCGATCCGGACATTACCTGGGCCGAATATCCTATACGTCCGGGATATGCGTCAGTCGGAAAAATTGAAGCTGCCGGAGATCAAGTATCTGGTTTCGTGGTCGGAGATACAGTGCTGCATTATCAGCCCCACGCCGATTTTTCAGTGTTAGACACCCGTGAGGCACTGATTTTCAAACTGCCACCGGATATTGAGCCGCAGCATGCACTATTTGCCCGTTTCGGTCAGATAGCCTACACAGCTGTGGCAGCCTCGCTGAAAACGGAAGGGCATGTTTTGGTGTACGGCGGTGGAATAGTGGGGAATCTCTGTGCGCAGATTTTTCTGCACAGAAAAGACCGCCCGGTTGTTATTGCAGATATATCCAATGCGCGTATCGACCTTGCTCGCAAGTGCGGTATAGATGCATGTATAAATCCCGCCGAGGAAGATATGTGCGAAGCATTGTCCGCCGCCAGTCACGAAGCGGGTGTAGATACGGTGGTGGAAGCGACCGGGGTACCTGAACTCGTTGCATCGGCTTTAGAATATGTCAATCAACAGGGTGAGGTGGTGCTGCTTGGTTCAACCCGCGGGAAAGTAGAGCTGGACGTTTACAAACAGATCCATAGAAAGGCTACGATGCTGGTTGGAGCTCATGAGAGCCGGTATCCCAGGTTTGGGAGTGGAGCGGATCGAACCTCACACCATTTTTTCAGCACGGATGTGTTATCGATGATAGGCGGCCAAATTATCAAAGTTGCCCCTTTTATAACCGATACCGTTTCCCCCGCCCGGGTGCACGAGGCGTATCAGATGCTCTTGGATGATGCGGATACACATCTCGGAATTCTAATTAAATGGGAGTAGGAAGGCTATGCACACCGATTATACAAGAATCACTGGAATAGGCGACGAAGGTTCACCGGGAATACAGGATCAGATAGATAACCATCATCGCTTGGGATGGAATACCATTGAGCTACGAAATGTAGATGGTCAAAATGTCTGTGAAATGGACGATGCTGCTTTCGACCGGGTCTACGGAGCGATGGAGGCGGCCGGTTTTACCGCAGCCGGATTCGGCTCTGCGATTGCAAATTGGGCCCGTCCGGTTACTACTCCGTTCGAACAGGATACGGGGGATTTGCGTCGGGCCGCTCCCCGAATGCACCGGCTCAAGACTTCGTACATAAGGATAATGTCATATCCAAATGATAATCTTCCTGAACAGGAGTGGAAGCAGAGGGTTTTTCAGCGACTACGGGAATTGACCCGCATTGCTGAGGGCGAGGGAGTAATCCTCGTTCATGAGAACTGTGACGGCTGGGCATCGAAAAGCCCTGAAAACCTCCAGGAATTGCTTGCAACTATAGACTCACCGGCCTTGCGGGTTGTATTCGATGTCGGGAATCCGGTCGGGTATGGCGGCAACAGCGATTCGACCTGGGATTTCTATCGGGCCGCCCGGCCGTACATTGAGCACTTTCACATTAAAGATTGCCGGCCGACTGAAAACGGTTCGATTGAACACACCATGCCGGGCGAAGGCGCTTGTGATGTCGAGGCTATTATGCGGGATCTGGTGGAAACCGGATATAACGGATGGTTTTCTATTGAGCCGCATATTGCCACTCAGGTACATCTCGGCGGTGCTGCAGCCGAAGGCATGGATCAGCGTAGAATTTATATGGAGTACGGCAAAAAGGCGAATGAGATCTGGGAGAGAATCTGTAGTCACACTTCAACAAAATAACGGTTCGGAGCCTGGGGGATGAAGTAGACCTTCACATTGTCAAGTTGCAGCTGCTCGCCTTTGGAGACCGGGTAAGGGTCGCTGTAAAAATCGAGTTTCTCACTGTCGGTATTCTTTTGCCATGTGCAGTGGATCCGAACGACCGGTATCTTCATGAGCCAGAGAAGTTTAATCGTTGCCTTCTCCAGCTCGGTCTTGTGGGGATCCACTCTGCGGCCGTGTTCCTGGATAAACTGCTGCTTGGCATTGTGAAAAATCGAACGGACGAAGAAGCGGAAGCCGAGCCCGCCGATTACGATCCCGAAGAAAATGAGATACTCTGCGCGTATCAAAGGAGGCGTCTGCAGCACGAACTCCGCCGGAGCATACTGATTGTAGTGTACCAGCAGCTTATCGCCGGCTGCCAGCGGGGAGGGGCTCGTGACCACTCCGCTGCCGCTGAAGCTGTTTACACCCGGTATCGTATATTCCACTCTGACTTCGTATTGTCCGGCCCCGGTCGGCCGGGCGGTGGCGACTATGCCGCTCGTGCTGTAATAGAAGCTCTCGGGCGGTTTAACCGACTGCATTACAAGCACACTCCAGCCTATGATCAATGCGCCGGCCAGGAGCAGCAGAGTGTATAGAAGCCGCAGGCTTTTTTCCGAAATCAGCGTGAATAACATAACTTTTTAAATATAAGTTTTTTTATGTACAGATTACAAGCATATTCGGTTTTTTGCATTTTTAGATTCTCTCTTCTATACTTTTAAAAAAGATCAAAACAAAGGAGTTTTGTATGGATCTAAAACAGGCGTTTGAAACAGCCATTAAAGGTGAAATGGAGGGGCGCGAGCTGTATAAAGCCGCTGCTGAAAAAACCGATGACAAAAAGGCGAAAGAGGTGTTCCGGATGCTCTCGGACGAGGAGCAGTCACACCTGGACACCCTGGTAAAGCTAGCAAATGAGTACCAGGAAGGCAAGGATGTTTCGATTCCCGATCTCCCCAAACCGACTTCCTTCGAAGACGCGGAGAGTCCGATTTTTACCCGGGAGTTCAAGGACAAAGTGACAGACAAGCACTTCGAAATGGCCACTCTCTCGATTGGAATCAAGCTCGAGCTCGAATCGGAAAAATTCTACAAAGAGATGGCACAGTCCGCCGATCAGCCCAAACTGGAGGAGTTCTTCAACTACCTGGCCGACTGGGAAAAGGGGCATTACGACTACCTGAACAAGCAGATTGGTTTTCTAAACAGTTACTACACCAACAAGTACAGCTTCTTCAGATTTTAGTAAAAAGCAGGGTAGAATCGGCATAAAGCACAAACAACTTGCTAGTCCAAGTGCTGATATATTACTGATTTTTTTACTAATAATTATATTTACTCTAATAAATTACAAAAGTCGAAGCTGGTAAAAAAAGGCTTGACTTGCGAGGCCTCCTGTATTTTAATGATCATATATATTTTACGGGAGGTTTTATTGTATGACTACTCTCATTGTTGTAGTCGGTATTGCTGTGTACATCCTGCTGTATCTTACCTATGGTAAGAAACTCGAACGGGATGTAGTAAAAGCTACCGATGATGAGACTCCGGCGAAGAGAATGTTCGACGGAGTGGATTATGTTCCTGCTAAGGCGCCTGTACTGTTCGGGCATCACTTCGCCTCCATCGCCGGTGCCGCACCAATCGTTGGTCCGGTTCTTGCAATGGCTTGGGGATGGGTTCCAGGGCTCTTGTGGGTCTGGTTCGGTAACATTTTTATCGGTGCTGTACACGACTATCTGGCCCTGATGTCTTCTGTTCGCTATGACGGCCGGTCGGTACAGTTCGTCGCATCCGACGTAATAACAAAACGTACTGGTAAAACCTTTTATTGGCTGGTATTCTTCCTGCTGATTCTGGTTATTGGTGCATTCGGTGCGGTTCTCGGAAATATGTTCATCGGCAACGGATCGATCCCGAGTGCATATATCCTGAAGCTGGTTGCAGCCCTCATATTGGGAGTGCTGTTGTATCGGGTAAAGATGAACTTTTCGCTGGCAACTGTTATCGGTATTGCCCTGCTGGTTCTGGCGATCATTGGCGGTCACCTGATGCCGATCAACGCCAGCCGGGATGTCTGGATGCTGGTTATGTTCTTCTACATTATCATTGCATCTGCAATTCCGGTAAACGTACTGCTGCAGCCGCGTGATTACCTGAACTCCTGGCTGCTCTACATCGGCCTGATCATCGGTGCTTTGGCAGCTGTATTCAGTTTTCAGGGATTCACCGCTCCGGCCTTCACCTCTTTCGCACCGATCGTCTCCGGCGGTCAGCCGTCCCCATTCTGGCCGGTTATTCCGCTGATCATCGCCTGCGGATCTCTGTCCGGGTTCCACGCACTGGTTGGTTCCGGTACCTCTTCCAAGCAGCTCGAGAGCGAAAAACACGGTCTGCCCATCGGCTACGGCTCGATGCTCACCGAAGGTTTCCTTTCGACCATCGTAATCATTTCAGTTTCCGGTTACGGACTGGCTCTGATTCAGGGCGCCGGCCAGGATCTGACTGTTGCGAACTGGGGTAACGCGTATGCCGGTGCAATGAACGCCAGCTTCGGCGCCGCTTCGACCTTTACCAACTCTTACGCTGCCATGGTTGATGCCACCTGGCTGCGCTTCATGCCGACTGAGATCGTGAAGGTTATCGCCGGTATGTGGGTTGCATCCTTTGCAATGACCACCCTCGATACTACCAACCGCCTCGGCCGCTACACCCTGAGCGAGATTCTTCTGCCGATGAAAGACAAGAACGAGGGAATGTTCAACTTCCTGACCAACCGCTGGGTCGCTTCGACCATTCCGGCCCTCATCGGTATCTACCTGGCCTGGAGCGGTAGCTTCTCAGTATTGTGGCCCTCCTTC
>JAASTM010000051.1 GCA_021767325.1 Spirochaetales bacterium | reverse complement strand
TAAAAGATCTGATCCAACAACGTGGAATTACTGATGCTGATGAACTGCTCACTGAAATAAATGCGGGCCTGTATGCATTTCAGCAGGACCCGAACTATAAAGGCTTGTTTCCATCGATATGGCTTCCGGCTACCTTTCAGGTTCTCACGCAAGCCTTTAGCGAAGAAAATCAGATGATAAATTCAACCATGAAAATGGTGAGATACAAAATCATGCAGGCACACGAGGACACCTTAGAGTATATGTACACTGATGAGGGAAAAGCATTTATCAACCCGCGCAACCGGGAAGCCGTAACAGTACTTTTCCCTGAACTCAATTAGGCCGACGCACTGTAACAGGCGTTGATAGAGCTGAACTACAAAGGGGGAGCTTTTTTATTTTACTTATCACTTTAGCTGTGGTAAAAACATAGACACCCTTATGAATTTGAACCGTTTGTTACAGAAACGCATCATATTTTACACCGCAGCCTTTATAATAGCCGCACTGACAATACTCTTTGCCGCTTATATACACTCCCCGGCCGCCGGTTCCTATCACACTGAATCGGAGTGGAGCCTGTCATTCGGGGGACAGCAGATAGGCACCTTCTCACTGCCGATTTACAGAACCGGAGCTACACCCTCGCAGTTCGACACGGGAGTCTACACCCTTGCCTCCGAAATCTCCATCCCGCAGAAACTTGAAGTGCCCTTACTGGTACTGCCCGAGATAAATGCGAACGCCTTTTCGGTGGCAGTCAACGGCAGGATTATCGGTAGAATAGGTGATATGCAGAACGGCCGGACAAACCGTTGGAATACGCCGCACACATTCATTCTACCTGAGGCTCTGGAGGCCGGTACCCACTCGATAGAAATAAGAGGGTACGGCCTTTATGAAATCGGAATAAGCTCCATTCCGTATTTTCACGACGGCAATTCCTATTCACTAAAAATTCTTTTTCTTTACTTTTTCAACAATATCGCGGTAGCCTTCATCATAGGCGCTTTGGTGATAGTTGTGCTGATTTTCATGATTACAGCCCGAACCATCGTTACTGAAAACAAGCACCGCCTGTTTTTAGCCCTCGGACTCTTGGGCCTGGCTGTGTATCTGTTTGATTATCTCTACATCCCCTACCTTCCGGTTGAGTATTATGTATTCAAGAAAATCCCCTTGGCAGGGCTGTACGTGGCGATCTTTTTCTCTATTCCGGGTTTTTTCGGCTATCATAACCGCAGGTTGAGTCTTAGCGCAAAATTAGTGATGCTGCTTCCGGCAGTGAGTTTTTTTGCCATCGTTCTGTTTCCACAGAATATTTTTCAGGTTCGTGAAGTGTACAAATACGCCAACCTCTCACTCTTCCCCTATATCATCCTCATGCACGCCTCGCTTATGCATCGACGCGAAACCGACGACCGCAGCCGCCTGATAGTCTTCGGGCTTACCTTCATGACCATCCTCGCTCTGCGGGACGTGGTGATGATAATACTCGGTCAGGGAATCATGATTTTATCCCATCTGGGAATAGCAATATTTCTACTTACCATCACTTTTGCGTTTATTCGCGAGATGGCCGAATACTACACCCAGCTGGTAAAAATGGAAAAGTGGGCCGACGCGGTGTACCAGGAATCTATGCACGATCCCTTGACCGGAGCCTTGAACCGCAAAGCATTCGATGTGTTGAAAAAACTGCGGCCCGAACGATTCGCCATTATCATGCTCGATCTCGACGATTTCAAAGCCATCAACGATACACACGGCCACCAGGCAGGTGATCAGGTGTTAACAGCTGTTGCCGATACAATTATACAGAATATACGCAAGAGTGATTACCTGGTGCGTTTGGGCGGTGATGAGTTTGCCGTTATCCTATTCGGCTGCGATTTGGAAACCGCCCGCAGCTCCGCCGAGCATTTGCTCCACCGCATTAAAGGCCTGATTATCAATTACGAGGGACATGAGCTCAGAATTAGTTGTTCAATGGGGGTCGGCACTGTACCGACTTCTGCGAATGTAGACGAACGTATGGTGGCAATAGATCAGTATATGTATAAAGCCAAACGGGCTGGTAAAGGGCGTGTTGCGGTAGAATCGTGAGAGCCGGCGCAGGCAGACATAAAGCGGGAGCTGCCCGAAAATCGAGCAGCTCCCAAGTGTATCCGTGAGAAAACCGGTACGATGTAGTGTTTCTTACTCGGTTTTCTTACTTGGCTTCCTTCAATGCCTCTTCAGCGAGGCTAAAGAATTCGATTACATGGATGGTCACACCGCTGATTGAGTCAACATGACCCTCGTCCGATGTGTATTCGATCTCGGTGGGATCCTGGGTTTCGAGCAGGTAGGCTTCGGCCTTATCAGCCTGTTCGAACCAGGGAGCGGTGGCTCCGCCGTTTTCGACCATGCCGTACTCGCCCTCAACAGAGGCCTGATATTTGTGCAGCTCGCCCTCTTCGGGATATGCATTCCAGTGAGCTGCAACGATGTAACCGCCGAGCACAGTTAGATCGACATAGTACTTGTAACCGTGGCTGAACTCATCCATCTCCGCGTGATAAGCACCGTCTTTGTACATACCGCGGCCAACCGGACCGTTTGCCAGTGCCTCTTCGGCCAGAGTCAGGAATTCGTTCACATGAATCGACACCCCGGAAATATCATCGGGATATCCGCCGTCGTCATAGGAGATTGCGGTGGGATCCTGAGTTTCCAGCAGACGGGCCTCGACTTTCTCGGCCTGTTCGAACCAAGGAGCCTGAGCGCCGCCCTTCTCTACCATTCCGTACTCTCCGCTCTCGGACTGTACTTTTTTAGGGTTGCCGGCGTTTTTATGGGCACCGTCCCAGCTTGCTTCAACGATCTGGCCGTCTTCTACCTTCAGCATAGCAACATACTTCCAACCGGTTTTTTCACTGAACCCGTCTTCCTGAGCAAAGTAGAAGCCATCTTCATAGGCCATTCCACCTTCTGATGCGGGGGCTTCCTGCTGCCCTTCAGCAAACGCGAACGCTGATACCATGAAAAGTACCATAACAAGTGTAACAATTTTTCGCATACATACCTTCCTTATCAATACTGTAGTAATTTGGTATATTATAGAAACAGTAAACTATATTTGTCAACTATAATATCGATAAAAAATATTGTAAAATTATAATATTTAAGTTTGACACATCTGGAATAGTTTTATATGATAATAATAGTAAGATATTACTTTTTTTATCAATTTCAGCTTGTTGTTGTGAAAAGCATATCATAATGCATGTAAGGAGATTCTATGTCGAAAAAGAAAATTGTTGTTCTTGGAGGCGGCTACGGTGGAATCGAAGCCACTAAGAGGCTCTATAAGAAGTACAAGCGCAACCCGAATGTAGAAATCACGCTCATCGATAAAAATCCGTACCACACACTGATGACCGAGCTTCACGAGGTGGCCGGATCGAGAGTGGAACCGGACTCTGTCCAGGTGAGTTTTCAGCGTATTTTCGGTGGCACCGATGTAAACCTGGTAACCGATACCATCACCGATATCGACTTCGATAACAATACTCTGAAATCCGAACTTCGCAGCTACAGTTATGACTACCTGGTAATCGGAGCCGGCGGAGCACCTGAGTTCTTCGATATTCCCGGTGTGCAGGAAAACTCCTTTACCATCTGGTCGTTTGACGATGCAATGCGTCTGCGGAACCAGATAGAGGACCGCTTCAGAGAAGCCGCCCGCGAACCGGACGAGAAAAAGCGACGCCGAATGCTCACTTTTGTGGTTGCTGGTGCCGGCTTCACCGGTGTAGAGCTCGCCGGAGAGATTCTCGAACGAAAAGAGACCCTCTGCCGAGAGTACCATCTGAAGGAACATGAAGTCAGGGTGATGATCGTCGAGGCACTCGATACCATCCTGCCGATCCTCCCTCCAAAGATGCAGAAAAAGGCGGAACGGTATCTGAAGAAGAAGGGTGCAGAGATCATGACCGAAGCCCCGGTAATCGGCGCCGATGCCACCTCCGTCTATCTTTCCGATGAACGGAGTATCGACACCGACACCTTTATTTGGACCTGCGGTATTCACGGTTCCGAGTTTTCAGCCCGGATCCCCCTTACCAAGGGCCAGACTGCCAAAGGAGAATGCTCGTACGCATCCGCAGAGGGTATCCACGGCATGTCCGGTTGTCGGCTGGAGGAAGACGAGCGCTACATAGTAGGTGAACGCGGACGAATACTCGTAGATGAGGAAATGAAGTCGGTGGATCACTCTAATGTGTACCTGGTCGGAGATATCATCTGGTATCTGCATGATGAGAAGGTGGTTCCGCAGATTGTAGAAACTGCCCTTCAGACCGGTGAAGTTGCTGCAGAAAACATCATTGCCGATATAGAGGACAAGAAACGCAGCCAGTTCAAACCCAACTACCACGGTTTTATGGTAAGTATCGGCGGTAAATACGGAGTTGCGCATGTGGTCGGCATGTCGATGTCGGGCATGTTCGCGATGGCCATGAAGCATCTCATCAACCTGCACTATCTGTTCGGTATCGCCGGAATAAACGCCGTGTGGCGCTACCTGCAGCACGAGTTCTTCACTATCAAAGAACGTCGATCCTTTATCGGCGAGCATCTCGCTTATAAGATTCCAGTATACTGGGCGGTTCCGCTGCGGCTCTTTCTCGGCGGAAAGTGGCTATTCGAGGGTATAAAGCACATTACCGAAGGCTGGCTGAACCCCGGCGAAGAGGGGCTCTCGCAAGTATGGACCGGCGCCGTGAAACTGCCCGGTGTAAGCTTTGAAGGTGCTGCCGACGCCGGCTCGTCGGCGAGCGCGGCTGCCGATGCTGCCTCATCCGCCAGTCCGGCAGCTGAAGGAGCGGCAGAAGGCGCAGCTCAGGCTGCCAGCCAGTACGGCGAACCACTGATAGAGGCCCTCGGTATATACACCTGGTTTGCGGAAAACATTCTCAGTGCCTCCCCGCTGCTTGCCTTTCTACTCCAGTCAGCCGTTGTACTGGGTCAGGTAGCTATCGGTTTGGCCCTGATTGCCGGACTGTTTACCTTCCCGGCGGCCGTAGTTTCACTCGGCTTCAGCCTGATGTTCATCGCCTCCGGCTGGGGTAATCCCGAGCTTCTGTGGTATATTATGGCATCGATCGTAATGCTGGGAGGTGCCGGACGCGGCTTCGGACTCGACCACTATGTCATGCCGTGGCTCAAGCACCAATGGAACGGCACCAAACTGGCCCAGAAGACCCATCTTTACGATGGTGAGCCGGTAATCAAGGACTAAACACCTACCGGCCATCCCCGCTCAGCTGCGGGCATCCCCGCTTAGCCGTACCAGCCCAGGGTTGGTACGGCGCAACTGCACATACGAATGCCCGCATGCCGAGTTTACACTAGAAGGACCCTGAATGATTGATACCCTGTATCAAGATATCGCTATAACCAAAGACCTCGAGCATGTACAGGATGTAATCCGCTCGCAGATCGACTCCAGTACACCGTTTATACGCGAAGCCCTCACGGACTTGGTAGAAAACAACGGAAAAATGCTGCGTCCTACCCTGCTCATTCTGGCCTCGCGATTCGGCGCGACACACGAGCCGACGGAATCCGGCCAGCAGAGTGTACCACAGAGCGTGTATCGTCTGGCCGCAGCGGTGGAAATGCTGCACATGGCCACTCTGGTGCATGACGACATCATCGATCAGGCACCGGAGCGCCGGGGAATCCCCACTCTGCACACCCGGTTTGATGCCCGCACCGCCGTACTGCTGGGAGACTTTCTATTCACCCGCAGTTTTCAACTCGCCTCTCTGCATACCGATGTCGAAACAGGACGCTGGATTGCAGGGGTGGTAAACTCGATTTGTGAAAGCGAAATCCGTCAGCACAATACTTTTTCATTTTTCACCACCAGCTTCAAAGAGTACCACCGGCGAATCATGGGCAAAACCGCGGCGCTCTTCGCCCTCTCCGCCTATGTGGGCGCCAGTGAACAGGGTGTGGACGAGCGAAACTGTCACCGTCTGAAAAAGATCGGCTACAATATCGGTGCAGGATTTCAGATAATAGATGATATCCTCGATTTTTCAGATCGGACCGACCGCACCGGTAAAAAACCCGGCACGGATATCCGGCAGGGAATTGTAAACCTGCCGCTCTTGTACGCCCTGCAGAAGGATAATGGTTCGCTGGAAAAGAGGCTGGCCCGCCGCCCGAAAAACGGACGCCGCCTGAAGAGAATCATAGCCGATACGAAGGAGCTGAACGGTATCGACCGGGCGCGCCGAGTAGCTCATGCCTACACCCAAAAGGCTCTGCAGTCGGTTGATCAGCTTCCCGCCGGAGGGGAACGTGAGGCTCTCCGCCGCTTCACCTCTTTTCTATTGCAGCGTGAATATTAACAAATATTTATACTTCAAGATTGATTTTGCCGTAATACCTCGCTACACTTCTTGATGTGAAGCGAAAAACTGTTTTAATCATCGGCGCCGGTATTCACGGCATGGCTACCGGTCTGTTGTTGGCAGACCGCGGATACGAAGTAAAAATTGTAGATATGAACGACCGGCCCGGCGGAGTCGCCCGGGTTTACCGCTCTGAAGGGTATACCTTCGATATGGGCCCTACCTGGTACCTCATGCCGGAAGTATTCGAACGCTACTTTCAGCTGGTCGGCAGCTCGATAGAAGAGAATTATAAACTCTACGATCTCGATCCATCCTACCGCGTGTTCTTTTCCAAAGACGATATTGTTGATATTACCCGCGATCAGAGCCACAACCGCAGCGTGTTCGACAGCTTCGAGCCGAAGGGCGGAGAAAAGCTCTCCCGTTATCTCAAAGAAGCCTCGCTGAAATACGACATCGCTCTCAATCACTTTTTGTACAAGGACTACCTCACCCCAATCGATTTTCTAGATCCCGTTATTATTAAAAACGGCCTGAAACTGAACGCCTTTTCTAAACTCGACACATATGTGCGCCGATTTTTCACCAGCGACAAGGCCCGCAAGATCCTAGAGTTCAACACGGTCTTTCTTGGTTCCAGTCCGAAAAAAACCCCCGCCCTCTACTCGCTTATGGGGCATGTCGATCTGTCGCAGGGCATCCGCTTTCCCGAAGGTGGAATCGGCAGCTTTATCGAGGCACTGCATAAAAACTGTCTCGATCGCGGGGTGCAGTTCTTTTTCAATCAGCGCGTAGATGAAATTGCAGTAGAGGGCGACCGCGCACACGGGGTTTCTACCGGAGACAACTTCATTTTCGCGGATGTAGTTCTTGCAACTCCCGACTATCAGCATGTAGAACACGAACTGCTCGATGAGGATGTGAGAAACTATCCCGATAGTTACTGGAAACGCCGGGTAATCGCACCGGCAACCTTTCTCTTGTATCTCGGCATCAAGAAAAAACTGCCCCAGCTGGCCCACCATAATTTTTATTTTGCCCAGGACTGGGACCACAATTTCGTCGAAATATTCGATAAACCGGCCTGGCCGGATGACCCGAGCTACTACATTGGCTGTCCCAGCCGGACCGACCCCAGTGTTGCGCCGGATTACGGAGAGAATGTATTTATTCTGGTTCCGGTATCGCCCTATCTCGAGGATACCAACAAGCTGCGCCGCAGATATACCGATAAGATACTCGATCATTTAGAGGAGCTCCTACAAACTGATATACGCAGCTCCATCGAGGTTCAGCACATATACACCCAGCGCGACTTCAAGCAAAATAACAACTTGGCCCATGGAACCGCCCTCGGGCTCGCCCACACTCTGTTTCAGACTGCCATCTTCCGGCCGTCGCACATCAACCGCAAGGTACCCAATCTGTATTACGGCGGGCACTATACGCAGCCCGGTATCGGTATGCCTATGGCAATGATCGGTTCCGAACTCGTCGCTCAAAAGATCGAACAGGACCACCCAATTTTTTAGGAGCAGCATCGTATGCAGACGGACAGCGAACAGTGGGATGTAGTGGTTCTCGGGGCTGGCCTGGCCGGCATCTCGGCTGCAATCGAAACCTCCAAGGCCGGCTACAAAACCGTGGTTCTCAGTAAAGTGCATCCTCTACGCAGTCATTCTGGTGCCGCTCAGGGGGGCATCAATGCAGCCCTTTATTCCGACCACCCGTCCGCCCATGCCCGGGACACCATCATCGGCAGCGATTATCTGGCCGATACCGATGCGGTCGAGACGCTGTGTTCGACCGCTCCCGAAATCATCCGCCATCTCGACTCGCAGGGGGCCTTTTTCAACCGAACATCCGAAGGACTAATTGCACAAAGACCATTCGGTGCCCAGGGGCGTCCACGCACCTGTTTCGTGAAGGACAGAACGGGACTGGCCTGTTTACAGACCACTTATGAGGAGGCTGTTCGCTTCGGGGTTCAATTCCGCAGTGAGTGGTATGCATTGGATCTCTTGTACAGCAGCCGGAACCGGGAGGTCTACGGCTTAACTGCCCTCGATCTGGTAAATTCGAACCTGCATATCTGTGCCGCCTCCGCGGTTGTACTGGCCGCCGGGGGATACGGACGGGCATACGCCCGCACCTCCAATGCGCATGCCAACACCGGCGATGCCCTCGGCATGGTGCTGCGAGCGGGGTTAGAGCTGCAGGATATGGAGTTCGTACAGTTCCATCCCACCGGTTTAGCCGATTCGGGAATTCTCATATCGGAAGCAGCCCGCGGAGAGGGGGCGTATCTTCTCAATTCCGAAGGCGAGCGCTTTATGAAGCACTATGCACCGCAAAAACTCGAGTTGGCCGCCCGCGATATCGTCAGCCGCGCCTGTGAAACCGAAATACGCGCAGGCCGCGGTGTGGGTCCGCATAAAGACGGGGTGTTTCTCGATCTGCGCCATCTCGGTTCCGAACACATCCATTCGCGGCTGCCCGAACTCTACGATTTAGCGCTTACATTGCAGGGCGAAAATATGCTGGAGCAGCCGATACGGGTAGCACCGACTGCACATTACTCGATGGGCGGCATCCCGACCGACCTGCGCGGTCAGGTCAAATCCGCAGAGAGCACCCGTATCCCGGGGCTCTACGCGGCCGGAGAGTGCGCCTGTGTGAGTGTGCATGGGGCTAACCGATTGGGGGGAAACTCCCTGCTCGAAGCGCTGGTGTTCGGCCGGCGGGCCGGCGTTAGCGTCGCTGAAGACTTTGAGGATACCCCACCGTCTACACCGAGACTCACCGAAAAGGAGGCCGAGGGCTCACTGCAAAGACTGCAGAGTCTCTACAATCCGGAAAACAGCCTTAGTTTTTTTCCCCTTCGCCGGCAGCTGCGTTCCGAAATGACTCTGCGGTCGGGGATTTTCCGCAATGCCGGGGATTTGCAGCAC
>JAASTM010000050.1 GCA_021767325.1 Spirochaetales bacterium | reverse complement strand
CGCCGGGGATCGGGGAGAGGTCGATCTTGTCACCGGATTCGACCATCGTCAGCGTCAGATCGGTGGTCTCCTGCTTGTCCATGCCGCGGAACCAGATGGCCATCAGCATAGCCGCCGCCTGGTAGTCCGGAATCGAGTTGTCCACGTAGCCGTTCACGAAAAACCGTATCTCTTCAGCGGACAGGCGCCCGCCGTTCCGTTTCTTTTCGATTAAATCAACCATTCTCATAGGATTACTCCTTGCTTCTTCATTATGTAATCTTCCCCGGCTCTAAGCCCACCTGCCGCCGGGACTGCATATCATGCATGGCCGTTCATTACTGCTCGAACATATCCACCAGCATGTGCTGGTCCAGGTCCACCTGGCGGCGGTTGTCCTCCAGGGTTTTCTTCATGTACGCACGGTCCAGTTTGAGGCCCTCGGTCAGGCGGATCAGCAGCTCCTCGGGCAGGAGGTTCTGCTCGGCGTACAGGTAGATAAGCGCCTTTTCGGCGATATTGGCAACTTTCAGGCTGTTCATGTTCACGTGTTCGTCCGGGGTGCCGGCGAACTGTTCCTTCAGGTGATCGTAGAGCAGCGAGCGCTCCTTGTGGTGCTTGAGGGCATCGAGTTCCTTCCACAGCGGGTCGACGGTGCCGCGGGCGGCCTGCTCGCCGAGTGGCTTCAGCGTAAAGTAAGTGTACTCCTTGCCCGGCAGGTAGTGGTGATTGTCGCAGCGGGTGCAGTAGTTCGGCTCCAGGGGGTTGTCCTTCTTCTGGTCGCCGCCGACGATGATGAGCGGATCGAAGTAGAGGGCCGGGCACTCCTCGCCGTCCACCTGGTAGTAGCGGTAGGTGTAAAAGGAGTCCTCGATGCAGTCGGGGTGCTCGCAGTAGGCGGTCAGCGGGAATACGTCGGTTGCGGTTTCCAGCATCAGGCGGGCCGTGGGATTGAAGATGTCCCGCCGGAAGTTGAGGATGAGGGCCGGAAAGATGAAAATTAGCCCGCGCTGCCGGCTGGCGTTGCGTACCACGTAGACCAACCGCTCGTCGTAGAAGGAGGCTTCGTCGATGATCCAGGTGCCGGTTTCGGGGTTGTCTTTGAGTACCTCCTCCAGACTGAAGGAGTCTTTTATTTTGGCGATATTCTGGCCGCAGCGCTCGTAGCCGCCGCGGAAAGCCAGGGCGTCGTCGGGGTATTCGGGGAAGCGGCCGGCATCCAGCAGCGAGCGGATAAAAAAGACCCTACGCCGGTCGGCGCCGTCGGTGGTGGTCTGGGCCCCGATGTAGCCGCTCTTCTGCTGGGCTACGCGGGCATCCCGCCACACCCGGGCCGAGTATTCGGTTTTGCCCGAGCCCATCGGTCCGATTACCAGGATCCGCCGGGAGGGGCGGGTGAAGTCGAAGTGGTTAAAAGAGTGGTGCACTCTTACGCTTGGAAAGCCGAGGCTTTTGAGAAAACTCAATGTTCCGGGGTCATTTTTTAGTTCGTACATAGCTCTATACTAACGCAGGCCTGCCGGATTGAAAACAGTTTTGTGGCCATTGAATAGCCGTTGGGAGCCCGCAGAGCCGTTATATATTGACTATATCGGTGTGGGCGTTTATTTTCGATCTATGATAATCGACTACATACGTATACCCCTGCTGTTGCTAATGGTCGGGGTAATGGTTTTTAATCTCACCCAGAGGTCGCATATCGAACATGGAGAGCAGAAACGCTTTGCCTCGCTGTTTGCCGCGGGGGTACTACTGTTGCTGTACGTGCAGCTGCTGATGCTGCAGAAGTACTACAGTGAGCCCCTGGCCAATTGGCTGGTACTGCCGGCAGTGGGTATCACTGTGCTCGTAGGTTACCGGCTTCGAAAACGAATCTTTGTCTTCAAGAAACAGTGCAGGGAGTGTAACGCGGCCCTGCCGCTGACAACCACTTTGTATCACGATGATAACCTTTGTGATAACTGCCGGACCGGGATTACGCCGGCCCAAACCCCTCCATCCCCATCCAATGATGATCCCTCGGTGGTGGCACCGCCGGAGAAAAGGCGCATTGCCGATGTGCCCCGAACGGTCGAAGAGTTCGACTGGGAGAGCTGGGAGCCGGCCGAGACAGCGGTGCTGTGTTACATATTCAAGGACGGGAAGGTGCTGCTGATCAACAAGAAGCGCGGCCTCGGCAAGGGCAAGGTGAATGCGCCGGGCGGTCGCATTGACCCGGGCGAGACACCGGTACAGACTGCGGTGAGAGAGTTGCAGGAGGAGGTGGGGCTCACTCCGCTGCAGCCGTACGAGGTCGGGCAGCTGTCGTTCGTGTTTACCAACGGGTATTCGCTGAAGGGCCATGTGTTTTTTGCCCATGACTACGAGGGCGAACTGGTGGAAACCGACGAGGCGGACCCGTTCTGGGTACCGGTAGAGGAGATTCCCTATGAGCGCATGTGGGAGGACGATGCCGACTGGCTGCCGATGGCCATGGACGGCAAGTTCGTGAGCGCGCGTTTCATCTTCGAAGGTGAACGGATGCTCAGCAATAAGATCGAGACCAGCACTCGACAATAATATCTAATAACTCTTATTGGTTTACTATAACTATTTCAGTCTTGTTCTTATAGCGATTTATCGGTACACTGGGTTTATGAACAAACGGGCGGAAGTCGAAAACTTTTCCGATTCCGATGAGCTTGGCCGCTTGCGGGAAGAGAATCTGCGGCTGCAGGACCTCATCACTAATCTTTCGGTACATGAGCGGATGTTTCACTCCCTCTTCGAGCTTTCTCATGATGCTATTTTGCTGCTCGACGGCCGCCGGGTGTTTGACTGCAACGGTACTGCCGAAGAGCTGTTTCAGACCGCCCGGGATGACCTGCTGCACACTAAAATCAGCAGCCTGGTAAAAGCCGAGCGGTATGAATCATTCGAAACCCGGCTCGATGCGGCGGTAGAGATCGAGCCGCAATTTTTCGAAACTCAGTTTATCTGCAGTGATCAACGCCAACTCGAGTGCGAGGTGAGTGCAGCTGCGCTCACGCTGTATCGCCGCCAGTTCTTTATGGTCAATATCCGCGATATTACCGACCGCAAGGAGACCGAACAGAATTTACGGGTTAAATCAGCCCAGCTGCAGGCCACCATCAACAGCTTCCCCTTCGATTTCTGGATAAACGACACCCAAAACCGCACGATTATGCAGAATCCAAACAGCAGAACATTATGGGGCAACCAGCTCGGCCGGCACATGGAGGAGGTTACCGACCTCGAATCCATCAAGGAAAAATGGCGCGAGAGCAACCGGCGGGCCCTCAGCGGCGAGGTCGTCGAGCGAGAACAGGAATATATAGTCGAGGGGCAGAGGCGCATCTACCGGAATCTCGTCGCACCGGTCTGGGAAGAGAAACAAGTAATCGGTATTCTGGGTCTCAACATCGACATCACGGATTACAAGACTACACAGAAACAACTCTCTACTGCCCTCGAAGAGCGGGAAACTTTGCTCCGGGAGATTCATCACCGCGTAAAAAACAACCTCCAACTCATTATAAGTCTGCTCAACCTGCAGAAACCCAGTATTGATACAGAGAAGCTCGATGTGGTAACGAACATCGAAAACCGCATCAATTCGATGGCACTGATCCACGACCAGCTCTATGATTCCTATTCACTGAGCCGCATCAATATACCGGACTACTTCGAACAGCTGGCCAACACCATTTGCGAGTCCTTCGACCTTGTACAGCGGACAATTTCAATCGATGTAAGTGTCATCAACATCGATTTGCCGATCGACACAGCTCTGCCGCTCGGCATCATCGTGAATGAGCTCATCAGCAACAGCATCAAGCACGCTTTCAGTGATATCGACCATGGTGAGATCAGAGTGCTTCTGTCCCATGATCCGGAAGAGTACCAATATATCTTACGGGTCAAGGATAACGGCAGCGGCTGTGAGGCATCAGAGTTCAGGGCCGGTTCAGGGCTGGGAATTACTCTGGTGGAGCAGCTTGCAATTCAAATCGGCGGCACGGTATCATTCGAAACCCGGGACAAAGACAATGGTCAAAACGGTTTTTCTTCTGTAATACAAATTCCAATAGGTGACAAATGAGTACATCACATTCTGTATGGTATAGAGCGGTCACCCATCTGATCTTGATCGGGACCGCATTTTTTTGGGGTATCAATCCAATGGTAATGAAGGTCGGGATGCAGGAACTCCATCCGGTTCCCTTCAATGCACTGCGGCTTTCCGTTGGGCTGATTGCCGCTCTTATCCAACTGCTCGTTTCTAGATCGTGGCAGCCGGTCCGGCGCCAGGACCTTCCCCGCTTCTTAGTAGTAGCGGTAGCAGGGTTTTTCCTCTTTCAGTTCTGCTACTCCTTCGGTGTAGACTACACTTCGGCCAGCGTGGGCTCAATCATCCTGGGAACCCTGCCGATCCAGGTTGCGATCATAACCAAGCTGTTTAGAATTGAAACGCTTTCTTTGAATAAAACTCTCGGAATCCTGGCAACCTTCGCCGGGGTAGTGTTCATCGCCCTTGGGAAACACGGCGGTCTGGGTCTGGCCGGCACCTACGTTTTCGGGGTCGTACTGCTGGCAGTGGCCGAGTTCGGGTATGGAATTTACACGGTTTTCCTGCGGCCACTCACCCACCGTTATTCGATTTATCAGATTATCTTCATCGTGATGAGTGTAGCCCTCACCCCCTTCATTCTAATGTCGCTTCCGGCCTTCGGGCTGCGCGTGTTTATCGATCTGCAGCCGGTCACCTGGTTCAGCGCGGCGTTTTCCGGCATTTTCGCCCTGGCACTGGGGAATACCCTCTGGAGCTTCGGTATAAAACGCATCGGCAGCACCAACGCCTCGGTATACGGGAATTTACCACCAGTCTTCGGAATACTCGCCGGCATACTTGTACTGAATGAAACCCTCAGCCCTATGCAGCTATTAGGCGCATTGATTATATTAGGAGGGGTAGCACTGGTAAATAAAAAAACGGCCGCAGAAGCCGGAGCCCCGGCCGATCCACAGGCTGCCAACCAGGCCGGAACCGAAGGAGTATCGGAGTGAAATATATCGGCGCACATGTAAGCGCATCCGGTGGAGTCGAAAATGCTCCCTTGAACGCACAAAAAATCGGAGCCAGCGCTTTTGCCCTTTTCACGAAAAATCAGCGGCAGTGGAACGCAAAACCCCTTACCGAGGAATCAATTAGAGCATTCAAAAGGAACCTCGAAGAGGTCGATATTCAGCCCGAACACGTGCTGCCCCACGACAGTTATCTCATCAATTTGGGCAATCCGGATAAGGAAAAATGGCAAAAATCTCTGAATGCATTCATTGACGAAGCCCAGCGGGCCGAGCAACTGGGCATTCCCCTCCTCAATTTCCATCCCGGCAGCCACCTTCGCCAAATCAGCGAGGAGGAGTGTATTGCCCTGAATTCCGAGGCCATGAACACCACTCTTCGAAATACAGGGGTGGTAAGGCTGGTTGTAGAAACTACTGCCGGACAGGGATCGAACATCGGTTACAGCTTCGAACACCTGGCAGCCCTCATCGATCAGTCGGCCGATCCCGATCGGGTCGGAGTGTGCATCGACACCTGTCACATCTTCGCCGCCGGTTACGATCTGCGGACCGAAGAGGCCTACCAGCAGACCATGGAAGCCTTCGGCCGTATAATAGGCTTTGAAAAGCTGATGGGTGTGCACATCAACGACGCAAAATCGGAGTACGGCAGCAAAGTCGACCGCCATAACAGCCTGGGTGAGGGTAATCTCGGAACCGACGCCTTCAAGTTCCTGATGAATGATCCTCACCTGGATGATATACCCATCGTCCTCGAGACGATCGATCCGGAGAAATGGCCCGAAGAGATCCAGTGGCTCTATAGTTTGCAGAAATAGTTCACCGAAATTATGCTTTAATTAATAAGCAGCCCAACAGGAGGTAGCATATGCCCTTTATCCGCATACATACCAATATCGAAGTATCCGAGAGCTCTGAAGTCCTGAAAAAACTCTCATCACTCTCCGCCGAAAAAATCGGCAAGCCCGAAGCCTATGTGATGACCGCCCTCGAAGACAGGGCACCGATGACCTTCGGCGGTTCCGAGGAACCGTTGGCATTTATCGAGTGCAAAAGCATCGGCCTGGGTGAAACCCAGACCAAGAGCCTCAGTTCCTCGCTGTGTAGTTTCTGTGAGAAGGAACTGGGAATACCACAAAGTAGAGTGTATATTGAGTTCGCCGGCGCCAGGGGCAGCATGTGGGGCTGGAAGGGCGGTACATTCTAGATGAAGCTCAGATCAAAGCTCCTCACCATCGTGGTGGCAGTGTTTGCCGCCTTTATTGTCAGCGCCATCATATACGGGTATATCCACTATGCCGGCATCCGCACTGACACCCTCAAAGAAACAGTTACAAGTATGAATGCCGATCTCTCGGAGGCCCTGGAGGCAAAAGAGGACACATGGATAACTAATGCACTCCAAATTGCTCACAATCCTATTATCGAGCGGGGCATGGCCCAGGGAGATCGTGAGAGCTGTATAGCACTATTCGAGCGGTACGGGAATGCCTACAGCGAATACACCGGGTTCAACAATGTGCAGATACACTTGATCGACAAGAATCTGCAATCCTTTGTAAAATCCTGGGCCCCGGACGACTACGGCGAGTCTCTCGATTATTCGGCAGCGTACACCGATGTGCTGCAGCGCAGCGGAAAACCCTTGGTCACGGTAGAAGCCTCTCCCAAGGGTATGCGGCTGAAAGGGCTGTTTCCAGTTCGCTATGAGGGCCGGATTGTCGGGGTAGCGAATTTCGAGGGCGGTCTCAATTCTGTAAAGCGTACTCTCGCAAAGAAGGATATCGAGTTTTTGTATCTGTTGAACAATTCTCAACTCAGTATTGCAGAGTCCCTTTCCGGCCAGCCGTCTGTCGGCGCATATACTCTGAGCCAGAAGGATGTAAATGAGGAATTTCTCGCATATGTTACCGAAGAGTTTAGCCTGGAGAAGGCAGTCGAGGGCTATGTCTTCGACTCTCAGTATCTGGTGAGCGCCAGGCCGGCGGAGAGCTTTAACGGGAAGGAGGTGGGCATCTATATTCTCGGGATGCGCAGCGATATAGTCACCGCCACTCTGGCGCAGAACCGCAGCCTGATTCTCACCCTGGGGCTGTTCGTACTAGCTGCATTTATTATCATGATTCCGGCTATCCTGTTTGCTCTGGAGAGAATAGTAGTATCGCCGGTTAAACTATTCTCCCGGAGGATGGATGATATCGCATCCGGCGAAGGCGACCTCACCGGCACAATCGATATCCACTCACGGGATGAAATCGGTATTCTCTCGGAAGGGTTCAACCGTTTCAACGCGACTCTGCGGTCAATGATTCAACATATCAAGAATTCGGTCGCCAGCACTATGAACGAGATGGATACCGTCGTGACCAGCGCCACCGAAACATCCTCGGCAGTGCAGGAGATGAAAGCCAATATCAAATCTGTTTCGACTTCGGTTGAGAATCTGCTTGAGAACATGAATAAGAGCGACACCCGTCTCACCTCGGTTCAGTCGGATGTGCAGGATCTGAAAAACCAGATATCGAGCCAGGTTTCGGCGGTCGAGCAGACCGGCTCATCGGCCGAAGAGATCGACGCCCAGGCCCAGAGTATCAGTAACACCTCCAAAAAGAGAAAAGAAGAGACGGAAAAACTGTCACAGGTAGTCACCGACAGCCGCAACGATCTGCAGAAGGTGCAGGCACGGGTCGACAGTCTCACCCAAAAAACCGGAGATATGGAGAATGCTGTTTCAGTCATCAGCGGAATTGCCGCCCAAACCAGCCTCCTGAGCATGAATGCGGCCATCGAAGCCGCTCACGCCGGAGATCACGGACGCGGTTTTGCGGTGGTCGCGGAGGAGATCCGCAAGCTGGCCGAAACCTCGGCCAATAACTCCAAGAGCATCCGGGAGGCCCTCAAACAGAGTGTGGAAGAGGTACATGCCCTGTCCAGCACATTTGAAAATACCCAGAAAGTCTTTTCACAAGTCGAGGAGTTGAGCAGCTCTGTACAAACCTCTTTCGGGGAAATCGAACAGACGGTTACCGAACTTTCGCAGGGCATCCAGGAGATAACCAGGTCGATAGTGGACATACGCGAAGCTGTAACTCAGATTGATGAAAAATCGGGTAATATAAATGACTCATCCGAAGAGCTGACCGAACACAACCGCAGCAACAAAGCCTTAGTAGAAAACCTCAGCGGCGCTCTCTCGGAGATTTCCGTCGGCGTGGACGAGGTGAGCAAGTCGGCACTGACCCTCGACGAAACAATACGCACTATCTCGGACAAAATGAAAACAGTCGAGCAGCAGGTAGGCGGGTTTGTAGTTGAAGAATCCGGCGATACCGGGCCGGAAGATGAAGAGGAAGCGGAGAACGGGGAGTAGCAGTTCGCTACTCCGCCTGTCCCCAGGGAATCTTTACCCCGATTTTTTCACCGAGCCCGTCCATCGCCGCATCGTCGTGATAGTCGAGGCCCGTAGTTTCTATCTTCACCCCTGAACTGGTCTTGATGTAGCGATACGCCTTGTGATGATACGCTGTCACATCCTTTTCCACAGCATCATCTACCGTTTCCTGGTGAACTGTCCCGTGACAGGTGCATAGGTAAGTGGTGTCGGGTTGTTCCACTTTGATATAAAATACAGTACCGCGGATCCCGGCAACCACCGAAGGGGTTTCTACTCTGAACTGGTCATTATTGGCAATCATGCCGAGCCGGTCAAAAACCGCATCGATGGAGCCCTTTTCAATTTGTATTCTGCGTTCCGTCTGTCCAATCGAAACAGTCGTGATTGTCTCGGCCTCAACCCGGAAAATATTCTGACGGCCGAAGGTAATTTCAGCTGCAGAATTCGGCCCGGTTTGTACAGTTGAACCAAAAGGAACCACAGCCCCTTCTTCGACGGATTCATTATTAATAGTGACCTCACCCTGAATGTAGGTCACTATAGCCTCGATTTTTTCGGCACCTGATGTTTCTGTTTCCTTTTCACGGGTACCGGAAGCTCCTATCGAACTCACCACCATACACACAACTAACAACACAAGACCGCTTTTTCGCATAGTTACTGTAATCTCCTTTTCTTTGATAGTAGGCGAGCTGATTGTGGTTGTCAAATTTACGGGTAGCCACTCCACCGTCTATCCATATACAATCTAAAAGCCTGTATTATTAAAATCGGGAGCAGACTATCTTCAAGCTATATTTACACCACTTTCGCCTGTTCAATCGTAACATCCGCCTGTTTCTTCTGGGCGTGTTTCTCATGAGTATGTCTTTCAATCTGATGATGCTCCTCTTTAATTTGTATTTAGGGGCCCT
>JAASTM010000049.1 GCA_021767325.1 Spirochaetales bacterium | reverse complement strand
TGATATGATGCGCAGGGAACTGGACTTTACCAGCGAAGCCCGTAATATTCGGGCTGCCCGTCATAACATGCGTCATGCGGATGATCTCTATTTACCGGCCGTTTTTCCGGAGATCTCTACCGCACGGATATTGATCATGGAGCTGGTGGAAGGGCGTCCCCTCGAGGATATCGCTTCGCTTTCGAATGCAGCCCGGCTCAAAGTTGCCCGCACCGGTATCCGAACTGCCCTCACACAGATACTCGAGGATGGTTTATTCCATGCCGACCCGCATCCGGGGAACATTATGATTCTGCCGGACGGCAGAATGAGCCTGCTGGACTGGGGGATGGTGGGACGCTTGACCCCGGACATGCGGCTGAAGCTGCTGGCCTTGATGCTGGGGCTGATAGACAGGGACAGTGCGGTGGTACTGGACATCCTGCTGGCAATTTCGGATGTCCGTCTCGATACGCAGCAAGAAAGAGTGCACCGCGATATAATGGGAGTGCTGGACAACTACTACGCTTTGCCTGCCGAGCAGCAGAGTATCGGCGGACTCCTGTATCAGGTTACACAGGTGTTTCGTGTGTATGGAATCCCCATTCAACCCGATTTATCCGGGATGGTGAGGGCCTTACTGACCAGTGAAGCTTCGGCACGTATTATGTACCCCGATCTCGACATCATCAAAGAGGCCGAGCCGTACATCAAGCGGATTATCCTGAGAATATATTCGCCCAATGCTTTGGCCAGACGGTTTAGATCGCGCCTGCTGCGCATTCTGCACACCCGCCGGTACAGCCTCGATATGATCTACTCGATTCTCGACAAGCTCGAACGTGATCAGCTGACTCTGCAGCTCGAACACCGCGGACTCGACCATGTGGAGCATAGCTTCCGCCGGGTAGTAAACCGGCTTTCACTGAGTTTGCTGACAGCAGCCATTATTATTGGCTCGTCGATGATCATTACCACCGGGGTCAAACCGCTGCTGTTCGGATTTCCGGTGATTGGTATAGCCGGATATCTGATTTCAGCCTTTTTTGCCGCATGGATTATTCTGAATATCATCCGCGGCCGGGACATATAACTGCCGGATCTCTGAATGTGAGCCCCGGGCTGGCTGCCCACGGCGGGTTCCTGAGGTGTTTACTTCACCAGTTCGGCATCATAGCCGGCTTCATCTATCACTTCGATCAATTTTTCCGGTGAGAGCTCGGCCTCGACACTGACTGTTTTCTCTTCGATATGTACTTCAGCGGAAGAGACCTCATCGAACTGATTGAGTGCCGATTCTATTCTGTTCTTACAGTGTTGACAAGAAACATCAGGTACGTTGAACTTGTAATGCATTGATTTCTCCTTTGCTGATTCTCAGCGAATTGAGTATTACGTTGATCGAGCTGAACAGCATTGCCAGCTCGGCGATAACCGGATGCAGGAATCCCAGGGCTGCCAGGGGCAGCGCTACCAGGTTGTAGAAGAAGGCCCAGAAGAGATTTTGCTTAATAGTAGTCACGGTCTTGCGTGAAATCTCGATGGCTGCACTCAATACCGCCAGGTTATCCTGCATGAGCACTATGTCGGCGCTCTCGATGGATAGATCGGTTCCGCTGCCTACGGCGAAACCGACATCCGCGGTTTTCAAAGCGGCGGCGTCATTGATTCCGTCTCCCACCATACCAACCGGATATCCTTCCCGGCGGTAGGAGCGTACGACCTCGGCCTTCCGGTCGGGGGTTACCTCGGCTATTACCTCGTCGATACCCACCTTGTCTGCCACAGAACGGGCTGTGGTGCGGGAATCGCCGGTTAACATAACCGCAGTGATGCCCATATCATGCAAGCGGCTCACAGCTTCCCGGGCTTCAGCTTTGACCGGATCAGTGATGGCAATCCAGCCGGCAATCCGACCGTCCACTTCCACCTCGATAACCGTATACCCCTGCTGCATGAGTTCGCTGTAATCTTCCGGACTGCGGGGTTTTCCGATTTTGTATTCGCTGCCGCCGAGGGTACCGCGAATCCCTTCTCCGGCGGTTTCCTCGAGATTCTCCACCGCCGTCAGGTCAGCAGGATTGCTGCGTCCATGGACATGCTCTACAACTGCGGCCGCCAGCGGGTGAATGGAGTGCGATTCCACAGCCGCCGCTCCCTGCAAGATATCAGAGTTTAGAGAGGTCTCGACGACCTGCGGACGGCCCCGGGTAATAGTGCCGGTTTTATCCATGAGCACGTATTTCAGGGTCTTTGTATTCTGCAGGGCTTCACCGTTTTTTATGAGAATGCCGTGGGTAGCGGCCTTTCCGCTGCCGGCGATCAGGGCCATCGGCGTAGCCAGACCGAGTGCACAGGGGCAGGCTATCACCAGTACCGTTACGAATACGAACAGACCGGCGGTAGTACCACCCGGATCGGGATAAATCCAAAACAGGTACTGTGAGGCCCACTGCAGCAGCGGCTGCAGCTGCGGATAAAGCAGGTACCACAGGCTTCCGGCCAGAAGGGCTATGACGATGATGGCCGGCACGAAATACACGCTGATTCGGTCGGCCAGCGCCTGCAGAGGTACCCGTGAGGACTGGGCCTCTTCCACCAGCCGTATCATCTGGGAGAGAAACGTATCTTCGCCGACCTTCTCGACTTCGACTTTAATCGATCCCTGCTGCACAATCGTACCGCCGATTACCTGGGATTCCTCCTCATGGGGCACCGGCAGCGGCTCGCCGGTGATCATCGACTCATCCACCAGGGCGGAGCCCTCGACAATCTTACCATCCAGCGGTATCTTCTCCCCGGTGCGGACCATGACCCGGGCTCCCGGTTTGACCGCCTCTACTGGAACCTCTTCGATTCCCTGTTCGGTGATAAGCCGGGCATTCCGGGCCTGCACATCGAGCAGAGACCGGACATCCTGAGCGGCCCGGTGCTTGAGCCGCGCTTCGATGTAGCGGCCGCCCAGATGGAAGGCTACGATCATGGCCGATATCGAACCGAAGGAGATTTCCTGCAGCCCGGCTGTGGCCAGAATCGCGGTGAGCCAAGAAACAAACGCACTCACGGAGACCAGGGTATCCATATTGGTGTGGCCGTGCCGCAGTGCAACGAATGCGCTTTTGATGGTGCTGCGGCCCGGTACAAACAGTACGATCCCCGCAACTACCGCTTCCATCGCGAAGAAATAGGGGACGTGGATCCCGATCATGTGCAGAATCATTACCAGCATGAGGGGGACCGTGAGCACAAGAGCAATGCTTATCTTCTTCCGCGAGGCGGCGAACTGCCGGGCCAGCACGTCATCTCCG
The DNA here is from genome assembly GCA_021767325.1 of Spirochaetales bacterium. The sequence continues at coordinate 6,103 of JAASTM010000049.1, read as the reverse complement.
GGAACCTCTTCAGCGTAGGTATAGCCGGCCTTTTCTACCGCATGCTTTATATCCTGCTTCTGTATATCCGCTTCGGATACTACGTAGGCCTTATGGGTTGCAAGATTGACCGACACAAAATCAACGCCATCGAGTTTGTTCAGGTTACGCTCTACGATCCGGGCGCAGGAGGCACAGGTCATTCCCTCGACCGAAAAGGAGTGATGTTGTTGTTGGGGAGCGCTCATTATTTGTCCTCCGTTATCATTATTAAAAAGATAATAATATTATCCGATAGAATCAAAACTGTCATTCAAAATTGATTTGAATTACTATAAGCCTTGCAAGAAAGTGATTTACCCCATAAGATGACTGTAGAGGCTATTTACAGAGACTGAGGAGGTTTTGCAATACATGGTTCAACAGGTTGCTCCTTTTTATGTGAGAGTAAAGAATGATTTAGAGAAGGCGTTTCAGGATTTCTTTCCGCACATGTCTTCAAACTACATAAGTACCGCAAAACTGTTCCGAAAAGGTAAAACTTATCCTGTATTGGCTGTCGAGAGTGTAACTGTATTCACCAAAGACGGCTCGGAGGTAGAATCTGCACGGTTTCTGGTACCTTCAGAGAATAATAATTTTATATGGATCCAATGCGAACTGTTCGAGTTTGCCGGGTTTGAAGAAAAATAAGAAGCCTAATTTCGACTTTTCTTTTTGCGGACGGGTATCAAGAGGTAGGTTATCAAAACCAGCGCCCCGAAACCCACATATAACAGAGTGAAAAACCAGCCCGGAAAATCATAAAACAGAACCGACCGGATTATCCGGGCCAGGAACGATATCTCACTCTCCACCTGCTGTCCGGCGGCCTGTCGGAGCGAGTACTCTATTTGGGTGAGCGGACACAAGTAACCAATCAGGGCCTCTACTGCCACAAACAGGACCGCTGCCAGGTGGATACGCCGGAACACGCGGTTTCGTATCCAGCTCCAGTTTAATAAACCGCCTAACAGGATCAGTGCCTCCCCGCCTACCGTAAAAAGCAGGTAGGCGAAGTGAAATACTACCACAGCATCAGCCAGCAGAGCCGCAGAGTTCATGCCGACAGATAATCGGAGAGTTTATATTTCAGCTTTGCGGGAACCCTGGCTTCAATCACCACGAATTCATCCTGGTACTCTTCCCGCATAACTTTGCCGCTGCGGTGGATTTCCGCGGCAAGATCATATCTGGAAAGTGGAAATCGAAACTGAACCTGGGGGGTCGAATCGAAAAGCATGGCCTCGATTTTTTTAAATATCTCGTCCACTCCGATATTCTCTTTAATCGAGATAAATACCGCATCCGGAAAATCTCGGCGGAGTTCCTCGAGCCGGTAGTGGTCTGTACAGAGATCTATCTTGTTGAACACCAGCAGGGTGGGGGTGTCGCCTACCGCGAGCTCGTTCAGAACTTCCTGAGTCGTCTCGATGTGGTGCCGAACCTCCGGGTTCGATGCATCCAGTACATGAATCAAAATATCGGCCACCACCGTCTCCTCGAGGGTTGAGTGAAAGGCGTCGATCAAATTGTGGGGGAGTTTGCGGATAAATCCGACCGTATCGGTCAGCAGCACCTTGGTTCCGCCGGGCAGTTCGGTTTTTTTGGTGGTCGGATCGAGAGTCGCAAACAGCTGGTTCTCGACTACGGCAGAGGCTCCGGTGAGGGCATTCAGGAGTGAGGACTTTCCGGCGTTTGTGTAGCCGACCAGGGCCCCGGTGGGGACCGGTATGCTGGTGCGCTGTTTGCGGCGGGTGGAACGCTGCGACTGCAGCTTCTCCAGTTCCCGCTTCAACTTGGTGATTTTTTTCAGTACTACCCGCCGGTCGATCTCCAACTGTGTCTCGCCTTCGCCCCTGGTCCCGCGGGTGCCTCCGCGCTGGCGTGAAAGGTGGGTCCAGGCCCGGGTGAGGCGCGGCAGACTGTACTCCATCCGGGCGAGTCCGACCTGCAGAAGTGCCTCCTTAGTACGGGCGTGCTCGCTGAAAATTTCCAGTATTACCTCCTGACGGTCGATCACGCACAAACCGGAGAGCTGTTCCAGGTTGCGCTGCTGTGAGGGGGAAATAGTGTCGTCGAAGATGATGCAGTCGGCTCCGATCTCATCAGCCCAGTCGGAGAGCTCCTGTGCTTTGCCGGAGCCGACGAGATAACGGGGAAAAATACGCTTTACCGGAACTACATCTCCCTCTATAGGTTCTATACCCAATGTAAGGCAGAGACTATGCAGTTCGTCCAAGTAATTTTCACACTGTTCTTCGCTTAAATCGGGCGTACGCAGTGTAATCAGCAGTGCCTTTTGGGCAGGTTGCGATGTGGTGTTCATTAATCAAACAGTAACTTGCAGAGCCTTTTACGTCAATTCTATGCTTCACTGTTGACCGTTTTTATTGTAAGGTGGGAGCTATGAATGAGTACTTTTTGATACCCGTAGCATGTGGCGTGAGTGCACTCCTGTTTGCTGTTGGGCGAATATGGTGGCTGCAGCGGCAGACCCCTCAGCATCCGCCGTTGATCATTCAAGCGGCCCGGATAAGAGAAGGGGTACAGCGCTTCAGCCGGAAAGAGTTCGCTCTGATAGGGCTGCTCAGTGCAGTGGCTGCGGTACTGCTGTTTTTTTCTCAGTCCGGAACCATGCGTCTAATTGTTGTATCTTTTATCGTCGGAGCTGTCTGTACCGCCATCGCCGGCGCGGTCGGTGTGTGGGCTTCCATTGCCGGAAATATCAGAACTGCCGAAGTTTCCGGGAAGAGTACCTTCAAAGCTCTGCAGACAGCCCTGCGGGGCGGCAGTGTGATGGGGCTGACAGTAGTAGGATTGGCCTTGAGTGTACTGACACTCTTGCTGGCCTTGTTTACACAACTGCTTGGCTGCAGTGCCCGTGCCCTCGAGTGTACGGTGCTGCCGGTGCTTTCGGGGTATGCGCTGGGGGCCGGGTTCGTGGCTCTTTTCGGACGGATCGCCGGGGGAATCTATGCCAAGGCCGCCGATGTGAGCGCCGATGTCATCGGTAAGAATGAGTATGGGCTGGAGGAGGACGATCCGGAGAATCCGGCTGCTCTGGCCGATTCAATCGGCGATAATGTTTCGGACATCAACGGTTTGGGGCTGGATGCCAGCGAGTCCTATGTCGGGGCCATCGTCGGGGCAATGATCATCGGCGCTTCTATGCAGAGTACCCAGCTCACGTACCTGCCGCTCCTGCTGATGGGAGGCGGAATCTGCGCATCGATTATTGCTTATTATTTTGTCCGAATGCCCGATTACGGGAATCCGCATACTGCTATTATCAGAAGTATTGCATTGGGTGATATTCTGGCGCTGGGCTTCGGATACCTGATCATTCAGCATATATTTCCCATGGAATTGACCTTGAGAATTTTCGCCGCCTTTGCAGTCGGTTTAGTGACCGGAATTGGGATAAGTTATATCACTGCCTATTACACGAGCCGTACCCGTGCGCCGGTGGTCGGTCTGGCTGGTATGGCGGAGTTCGGAGCCTCAACAGCTGTGACTCAAGGGTTGTCGATTGGCATGCTGGCGGTCGGACTACCGGTACTGTTGTTTGCCGGGGCGGCCTTTACCGCATTCCAGAGTTTCGGCGTGTACGGCTTGGGAATCGCCGGGGTCGGATTACTGGCCTGCTCGGGTATACAGGTAGCGGTGGATGCTTCCGGTCCTATTACCGATAACGCCGGGGCTCTGGCTGTCCGGGCCAGGCTCACTCCGGCTACCCGGGAGCGCACCGATAAGCTCGACACAGTCGGCAACCTCTTCAATGCAGTCGGGAAGGGCTACACGGTCATGTCGGCAGCCTTTACCACCCTTGTGCTGTTTATTGCGTACAAGGAGGTCGCCGGGATCGACATCATAGATCTGACACAGCTTCCGGTGTTAATCGGAATCATACTGGGAGGAGCTTTTCCCTTCGTGTTTTCCGGAATTGTCCTCAATGCGGTGAACCAGGTTTCCGCACTCATGATCGGAGAGGTACGACGGATTTTGAGCCTGCGGAGGTCCGCCTCTGGCCAGCGCAAGAGCAGCAGCAGTTCATCGGCCGAAGAGTTCGATTCGGTCAGCGACGATTTCAACCGCTTGATTGAATCCGAATCGCTGCAGCGGGTGCTCGTGCCGGGAATCGGTGCAGTTGTTCTGCCGGTGTGCGTGTGGTTGCTGGGTGGAGAGACCACTCTGGGCGGCTTTTTAATCGGATTGCTGGTCAGCGGTACTATGCTGGCTCTGTTCATGAGTCATGCCGGCGGCAGTTGGGACAACGCCAAGAAACACATCGAGGCCAGTGCGTACGGGGGCAAGGGCTCGGCGGCACATCACGCGGCGGTGATCAGCGACACTATTGGCGATCCGCTCAAGGATGCGGCCGGTCCTGCGATGGATATCCTGATGAAACTGGTGGCGATAATTGCCATTGTGCTGGTTGGCGTATAGAATGAGAGCATGCTTCCTGATCGGGCCCCAAACTGCTTAAAATGTAAGTTTTTCTATGTGACCTGGGACAAAAACTTTCCACGGGGATGCCGGCAGTTCGGCATTAAAAGCCGTGAGATGCCGAGTCTTGCGGTGTATAGAAATACCGGGTATCACTGTCCCGCTTTTCAACGTGCTCCGGCGGTAAAGGATTGAAATTTTAGACTCCTTAATATATTGTGCTGAATAGTTTTAGAATAAGAGGTTAGAATAGGAATATGGGATTGAATTGCGGAATTGTAGGCCTGCCGAACGTGGGCAAGTCGACCCTGTTTTCGGCGCTTACCTCGGCACCCGCCGAGGCGGCTAATTATCCGTTTTGTACTATAGATCCGAACGTGGGAATCGTGAATGTGCCCGACCCGCGGCTGAACAAGATTGCCGAACTGATACCGACCGAAAAGGTCATACCGGCGATCGTGGAGTTCGTAGACATTGCCGGCCTGGTTGAGGGTGCATCGAAGGGTGAGGGACTCGGCAACCGGTTCCTCTCGCACATCCGGGAAGTCGGGGTTATCGTACACATCGTGCGCTGTTTTGATGATCCGGATGTGGTACATGTGAGCGGGAAAATCGATCCTGCCCGGGATATCGAGGTCATTAACACCGAACTGGCTCTGGCCGACCTGGAGACAGTGGATAAACGCATCGAGAAAAATCAAAAGGTTCTCAAGGCCGCCAAAACTGAAGCAGCGAAATCGGCCGCCGCTCAGGAGCCGCTTCTGCGTAAACTCTACGATGCTCTGCAGCAGGGGCAGCCGGCCCGTTCGGTCGGCTTGAATGCAGATCAGCTGCATATCCTCCGGGATCTTCATCTGATTACTCTGAAGCCTCAAATCTATGTGTGCAATGTGGATGAAGAGGCCATCGGTGCTGATAACGAGTACGTGAAGAAGGTGAAGGAAATAGCCTCACACGAGGATGCCGAGGTTCTTTCCATCTGCGGAAAACTGGAGTCGGAGATTGCAGCCCTTGAGACCGATGAGGAGAAGGCGGAGTTTCTCGAAGCTGCCGGGCTGGAGGAGTCGGGGATGAACCGTCTGATTCATACCGGCTACTCCATGCTAGGGCTGCGCACTTTTTTCACCGCCGGTCCGAAGGAGGATCGTGCCTGGACCTTTCACGCCGGTGACACAGCGCCGCAGGCGGCCGGGGTAATCCACAGCGATTTCGAACGTGGGTTTATCAAAGCCGAAGTATACCACTGCGACGATCTGTTTCAATACGGCAGCGAGCAGAAGGTGAGGGAAGCCGGGAAGCTGAGAATAGAAGGGAAAGAGTACAAGGTGCAGGACGGCGATGTCATGCACTTCAAGTTCAATGTATAGTTTTGATCTATAGGACTGGTAGTTGGTATGGACCGGGATCAACTGTATAAATTAGTCGATCTCATTCTCAATCACGCCACCGAAGACGAACTGGACGTGCTGCAGGCGGCTATCGATCGACGAAGCGGCGACGAGGAGGGGGCTCCGGGCAGCGGGGGCGCCTTCCAGTTTTCAGCGAAGAAGATGGCCGAAGAATCGGCCCACACCATCGCCGATCAGGTCAGTTATTCTAAAGATACCATCCGAAATATGATCAAGAATTTTGCGGT